>JAKOPX010000449.1 GCA_029778665.1 Bacillota bacterium
AGGTTCTGTCGAAATGGGCTGGCTCGACGGAGTGACGGAAGTCAGGCAGGATATACACGGCGAAAGATGGGAGCTTACGATCTATGATGAAAACCTGACAACAAACTACATACGCTGGTATGCAAAGCAGATCGGCGCGACACTGTTCAGCAATACGGATGACCGGGTCACCTTCAGGCTGGAGAAAGGCAACGAAGTCTGATGGGCGATGGCGACCTGGAATGACCTGAGCAACCCCCAGGCAGATCTTGCAGTTGTGAAGCAGGAATTCGTCCCGATTGGAAAAACTATAACACTCAGGCCATCGGACATGAACGATGAAAACCGGTACTACTTCTTAACAAAAGCAGGGAAAGGAGATTTCATAACAGCCATCATCGAAATAAACGGCACTGACAAAGCCGAGGCAGGTATAGAGGCCCTTCAGCGCATGAAGATCGGCAGCTATGAACGCACGTTCGGCTACAATAAAGATATTTATGCCGTGATCTGCCGCCGTTATGCGCTCAACGACATCCCCCAGACAGACGAGCCGCTGCTTTGGTGCGTCAGATTGGGTACGGACAACAATGCTCCCGAATCCGTCACGATCAGGTTTGAAAAGACCGGGTCCATATTACCGGTCAACATCGGCGAGCAGCGGGGCAGCCTCCGTGTCGTCGGTGCGCCGGGCAGCGCAACGGTGACATTGCAGTCCGGCGTGTATGATATAAGGTATGATGGCACAACTTACGGCAAAAACCATGAGTTCATCGGGAATGTTGACAGCGAAGGAAATACCGTGTTCCAACTTCCCGCAGGATATTACAACATCAGGGCAGCCCTGCCGGGTGAAGGGGCGGGAGGCATCCGCATGGTTCCTGTAAGCAGCGGAGAGTTGACGGAAGTAGTCCTGCCGGATGAGTTCAGATCCACGTATTCATCTTTCGAATCCATTTTCGGAGATTTCGAAACGAACCAGGGTTCGATCACCATACATAACAACGTAGACAAAGGCGACACGGCCGAAGTTTCCATCCTGATAAACGACCCGTTCAGGCGCGACGTGTTCCCGGAAAAGGAGAACATAACCATCACCGAGGGCGGAAAACGGGCCGAGGTACTCGACATAAAACGGCAGACCGCTCCCGTGAACGTCGTCCTGGTCATAGATACATCAGGTTCAATGAGCAAGTTCATGAAGCCCACCATAGAAGCCGCAAAAAGCTTCGTGCAGGGCCTTCCGGAAAAAACGAACATCAGGCTGATCTCGTTCGAGTCAAACATAACAGTAGATAATGAAAGCGGAAAGGAAGCAGTCCTTAAGAACCTGGACAAACTGAAGGCCAACGGCGGTACTGCACTTTACGATGCCACGTCAAAGGGGCTCGATCTCCTGGGTAAAGGCGAAAACAACTTCCTGGTGGTGTTCGCCGACGGCGCCGATTCCCGCGAACTGAAAAACCAGGGCAAGGGCTCCGATCTGACCCGCGACCAGATAATTTCAAAGATCGAAAACAGCGAAACCACGGTACTGACGATCGGTTTCGGCGAAGGCCACGATCCGCAGGCCCTGGTCGCGATGAGTACGGCCAACGGCAAGGGCACATACTTCTCGGCCAACGACGAAGCCGGCCTTGACCGGGTATTTGCAGCCGTTGCAGGGAAATTCGGCAACGAATTCGTCATTACATACAAAAGGCCGGAATCGACTGCGGATATCAAGTCAGAACAGCCGGTGGTCGGCGTCATGATCGACGATTCGGGTTCAATGAGTGATTTCAGGGACGCTGTCATGACGATGTTCCACGATTTCTTCTCGGCATTGCCTGATGGTTCGCTGATCCAGTTTTCAAAATTCGGCGACGGCGTCGACATGATGCATATGACGACAGACCAGAAGCCTGTCCGCTGACTTTCACTGACGAAAAAGGGCAACCCCACATATTCGTATTGCCTTTCATGAGGGACGCATCTGAACTAAGCAGTGCCATCGCTTCCTCAGCAGGCGGCCAGACACTTGCGGATGCCAGTAATGCATCGAAGGTCAAATGGTTCACGCGCAATACAATGTACCGTTACATTGCGGCAAGGACCGCCTATGATAAAGAAACAGCAGAGAAACTGGGCATTGTGGCAGGCAGGGTGAATGAACCCATGGCCGTGATGATCACCTGCAAATC
>JAKOPX010000450.1 GCA_029778665.1 Bacillota bacterium
GCGTCGACGGTGTTTACTGCGCGGATGATCACCGGATATTCGTAGCTCCGCGCATTGTTTTTCACGCCCACCGATCTGAAATCGGGCACTACGGTGAAGTACTGCCATACCTTTTTGTCCAGCCCGGCTTTTGCAAATTCCTCGCGAAGGATGGCGTCCGATTCTCTTACAGCTTCGAGACGCTCCTTGGTGATAGCTCCGAGGCAGCGCACGCCAAGGCCGGGGCCCGGGAAAGGCTGGCGGTATACCATCGATTCGGGCAGGCCAAGTTCGAGGCCGCATGCCCTTACCTCATCCTTGAACAGGTAGCGGAGCGGCTCGATCAGTCTGAACTGAAGGTCATCCGGGAGGCCGCCTACGTTGTGGTGCGACTTGACGACTTTTGCGGTCTTTGTGCCGCTTTCGACTATATCAGGATAGATTGTCCCCTGGGCAAGGAATTCGATGCCCGACAATTTGCGGGCTTCTTCTTCGAACACGCGGATGAACTCGCTGCCGATTATTTTCCTCTTCTGCTCAGGGTCAGAAATGTTTTCGAGTTTTGACAGGAAACGCTCGCTGGCGTCGACATATACCAGGTTGGTGTCCAGCTGGTTCCTGAATACTTCGACTACCTGTTCCGATTCGCCTTTGCGCATCAGCCCGTGGTTGACATGGACGCAAACTAGCTGTTTGCCGATGGCCCTGATAAGCAGTGCTGCGACGACAGAACTGTCGACTCCGCCGGACAGGGCAAGCAGCACTTTTTTGTCGCCGACCTGCCTGCGGACAAGCTCGACCTGGTCTTCGATGAAATTCTTCATGTTCCAGTTGGGCTCTGCTTTGCAGGTGTCAAAGATGAACGATTTGAGAACTGCCTCCAGTTCGTCTTCCGATTCAGGCCAGTTTTCCAGCTTACGCCCGCATTTTGCCGTTTCGTGAGCTACCGCCATTACAGGATATCCGGCGTCATAAACAGCGTCGGATATGTCGATCCTGACCCCGTCCACGATGTTGTTTTCACCGCCGTTAAGTATTATGCCCTTTACATTGGGAAGTCCTGACAATTCCTCCGCCGTTATATCGTGGGGATGTATTTCGCTGTATACGCCAAGTTTGCGTATAGCCCTGGCTACATCTGTGTTTTTGGTGCTTCCAAGGTCAAGGATCACTATCATATCCTGCTTCATACGTGCCTCCTGCAAGTTCCTGTTATAGTATTGTTATGCATAGCATTATTATGCAAACTGTGACGCAAAATGTAAATAAGCAAAATGATAAGAACCTGTCCCTATTATTGCCCGTGCATTGTATAACTTGCTTCACTGTCGTTAATTACCTGTATCGTCCATGTCATCTGCCTTTCAGCCACATTTTGCGCTGGCTGAGATATTTCTTGCGGACTTCTGTCAGGAAATCCTTGACGAGTTCACTCCTGAAGTCCACATATGTCCAGGGGAGCTCGTTCCAGCATCCCCGGGCGTAGAACAGCGTGATTTCCGCGTAAATGCCGTCCGACAAGGGTATCCTTATGCCTGAGTATTTGGTCGAAGCCAGTATCAGCCTTCCGCGGTTAAGAAGCCCGGGATCCAGGTTGATCCTGCGCTTGCCGTTTTCACTGAGCGTTTCCTCGAAAGAGTTTGTCAGCGTTTTGATCGCTGCAAGGCGCGACGGGTCGATGCAGCGTTCAAAGCTGTAGATCCTTCGGAAGGCTTTACCGCCAAGTTCTTCATCGTAGTATTCCGAGAAGTTGTCTGAAAACGGATAGTCCACGGAAACAAGGTCATATGGCCCGAAGGCATCGACCAGCATCTTCTCGGCTTTTTCAAGGAAAACAGGATCGCTGTACATCGTACAGACTATCAGTTTTTCATCCTCGAAGCTGTGAATCTCGCCCATACATTGATCCTCCTCCAGTACATTATAGCATTTTGCTGCGCCGGGCAAAAGCCGCCGGCCGATCACAGCCGCGATTACTTTGAAAACGGGTTGCTCATAAATCGCCCTGATCTGAGAAAAATAAGGACATGGTATGGATTCTTACAAATGCCTGTAATTGAATAGCACAATCTGTATAAAAGTTCAATAATCAGGCTTAAGCATTGGAA
>JAKOPX010000068.1 GCA_029778665.1 Bacillota bacterium
ACAGAGCCTCTCAAAACCCAGCTTGGCGGCAAAAAGGCGGTCACTGCTTCAGGCGTCATAACTGTCAATGGCGTGAACAACAAAGTAACCATCATTGGTGCGGACGGTGCAGTGAACAAGGCGGCAGTCGTGCCTGAAACATATACTTTTACAGGCAAAGGATGGGGACATGCCGTTGGAATGAGCCAGGAGGGAGCCATTGGGATGGCTAAAGCGGGAAAGACATATGAGGAGATACTCATGCACTATTTCCAGGGGACAAAAGTCGAATAGCCTTCACCGATGTATTGTAAAACGGATAGAATTATAGTATGATTTGCTGGATGAAAGATATCGGGCTGCATTGATTGCAGCTTTTTATTTGAGTTGTTATGCATTGCAGGTGTTTTTGGATATTTGTCATACTTATGCAGAAGATATTTAATAAAGCGTGAATTAATTGTGGAAACGTGAGAAGCATGAAGAAGAGCGATTTTTATTATGAATTGCCTCAGGAGCTCATTGCACAGGAACCGCTTGAGGACAGAAGCAGTTCCAGGCTCCTGGTGCTGGACAGGAAAAGCGGGATAACAGAACACAGGATCTTCAGGGATATAAAGGAATATCTGAAGCCAGGCGACTGCCTTGTACTGAATGATACAAGAGTGATGCCGGCCAGGCTGCTCGGTGTGAAGGAGGATACGGGCGGAAGCATAGAATTCGTGCTGATGAAGCAAATCTCAGGTGACATCTGGGAGGTCATACTCAAACCCGGAAAAAGGGCAAAGCCAGGCGCAAGGTTCATTTTCGGAAACGGCCTGCTCAGGGCAGAGATCCTCGACGTAGTCGAAGGCGGTAACCGTATCGTCCGGTTCGAATACGAGGGGATATTCCAGGAGGTCCTCGACAGGATCGGCATAATGCCGCTCCCGCCTTACATTACAAAAAAACTCGAGGATCCCGAAAGGTACCAGACGGTATACTCCAGATATACCGGATCGGCTGCGGCGCCGACGGCCGGGCTCCATTTTACAAAAGAACTACTGGAAGAACTGGTCCGCAGCGGCATAT
>JAKOPX010000451.1 GCA_029778665.1 Bacillota bacterium
CTACAACATGATGGTGTCGGAGATCGCATCAAGTGCCGACAGCAACAACAGCCGCATCATAAGCGTGCGTGAGATCAGCGGCATGATCGGCAGGCAATACCAGGAAATGTCACGTGCGGTCGTTGACAGGGATGTTTCACTGGCAGATGCCATCGAGTCAGAAAACAGCAGGATAATGGAAGCTGTCGGGAGGCTGGCTGCGCAATCGGAGGAAAGCGAGAAGGCAGAGCTCGAAACGCTGAAAAACCTTTCCGGGCAGTTCGTGCAGTTGTGCAAAACGGACATCATCAAGGGGATCGAAAGGTCGGATCCATCGAAATACAATGCCCTTCTGGCGGATCTCTCGTCACGGTATGATTCGCTTCAGCGGAAAGAAAAAGAACTTAGGGACAGGATATTTGAGCAGGTCGCTGCTGCCGCCTCAAAGATCTCGAGGGATGTTGCAAGGATCGGTTCCATGACCGGCGAACAGCTTGCTGCGCTGGAAGAGTTACTGGCGGCAACCATGAAAGTGCTGCAGGAGTACGGTTCCGCTGTCGAGACCGGTGAGAGCCTGCTGTTGCTGCGGGATAAGCAGCAGGCGAGGATCAGCGGACTTGAATCAGAAGTCGATGCGCTGCTTGAGGAGATCGAAAGGCTCAGGGCGGAACTGGATGCGCTTAAGGCACAGCAGGGACGGCAGCCTGTCGGCTACACGGGGCAAAGCCAGACCGGGACGGCGGCTGGAACAGCGACCGGGACGGCTGGTGCAAAAACAGGAGCTTCGGCCGATGTGCGGATTTCGGAGGCACTGCCCGCATCCGGACCCTTCGAAACCCAATCAGCATCTTCTTCAGGCATAGCTGCTCCGGTTTATGACCAGGCCCTGGCCGACAGCATCATGGCATATCTCGATGCTGTACTTGCCGACGGGAGTGATATAAGGAGCATTGCCACAGGCCTGACGTCTGCGGGTGTACAGGCTGCGCTGCAGAGGCTGGCGTCCGTCAATACGGCGATAGCTCTGACATCGGACGCATACGGAAGGGCAAATGCCGGGCTTGCAGGCGTAAACAGCCAGGAAATCGAGGCGGCCAGGACCGCGATCCGGAGCGCCGTTACGGAACTGGAAAACCTGGGATCACAGCTGGATGGCGACGACGCAGCTCTTGCCGCGGAAGCGGCGAAAGAATGCAGCCTGATGGAAGCGGCCATCGGAACGCTGGAAGCGGCCAAAAAGGTCCTGGAGGATACCGGGCTTTCCGAGAGCTTTGCAAATGCATCAGAGTTGTATGACCAGCAGGTCGAAGTGCTGAAGAAACTTGAAACTTCATACAAGTCATACCTTGCCGACGACCTTGAACGCTCGCGTGAGCTTAAGGACAATTTGCTGCTGACGCTGGCCGTCATAGCTTTCATATCCCTGTTTATCGGTATGTCTGCAGCCCTGTGGCTTTCCGGCAACATACTCGTGCCGATACGGAATATGACGAACCTGCTGGACAAAGCCGGCAAGGGCGATCTGACAGGCAGGGTCAGGGACAGGAGACGCGACGAGATAGGCGAACTGGGCGAAAAGGTCAACGTGGTGCTGGACGGACAGCAGAGGATGATAGAGCAGGTAAAGGCTACGTCGACCAATATCGGCAAGCTCAAACACAGCCTTGCTGAGCTGTTCTCGCACAGCAGGGAGAACACCGGCAAAGTTACCAAAGGTTTCAGGAGCATTATGGAAGGCCTGATGGCCATTGTAAAAGCTCCTGCAAGCCAGACTGCGACAGCGGCTGATGATGCCGATATCCTCGCCGCAACTGCGGGGAAAGCTGTTGAGGACGGCATGAAGGCTATTGAGATTGCTGTGAACGGGGAGAAGTCCGTCCAGGAAGCAGAAGAAGTGATCCGCAACGTGACCGACACGGTAAAGCAGATCGCCGCTTCTATAAACGAACTGGAGGATTCGTCCGATAAAATCGGGAATATAACGGATAC
>JAKOPX010000069.1 GCA_029778665.1 Bacillota bacterium
ACGGCCTGTCCGGCAGCATGAAAGATCTAACCGAAACGGTTTATGAAAAGCTGGGCAACTCCGTCACTTACGTCGGCGGAGGCGCAGGGTTCAGGGATATGAAACAGAGGCCGTGCATATTCAACAGTACGGGTATATACAAGGATGCGCTTTACATATGCATCGTCAGGAACAGTTCCTCCGTTGCCGTAGAGCACGGATGGAAGATCCTGCGGGGTCCGTTCTATGTAAACAGGTCGTATGACAACGTGCTTTCAGTGCTGGATAACTGCAGCGCATTCGACGTGTACAGGCATGTCATCGAAGAAGAAGAGCACCTGACGCTGTTCAGGGAAGATTTCTTCATATATGCCAAGGACCATCCGTTTGGGATCCTCGATGAAGACGGGACGGTAATCGTCCGGGATCCGGTGGCTGTCAATGATGACGACGAGATCATATGCATCGCCGGTATACCCGAAGGTTCGGACTTGTACATACTGCACGGCGATGTGGATACACTGCTCGAATCCTCGATGCAGATAACACGGGCCCGCGGAAGGATGGAAACCCGTCCGAAACGGTATCTGCCGCTTTTGTTCGACTGCCTGTCACGAGCGATGTTCCTTGGAAAATATATCTCCGAAGAGCTTGAAAACATACAGGCCAATCTCAGCTATGGAGTCGAAGGCGCTCTGTCCATCGGGGAGATAGCTTGCAGGAAAAACGGGGAACTGGTCATCCACAACAAATCCACCGTCCTTGCACTGATGGAACTGTAACGATATGGCAGTGGCAGGCCGCATTGCCAAATACTCATGTTAAAGGATGATTCATATCAGGACTTTCATCGGTATCGACTTTAGTGACGAATGCAAGAGATATATATCCGATCTGCAGCAGAGGCTGAAAAAATACGCAGTCAGGGGCAGATGGAAGTACACGGGCAACTTTCACCTGACCCTCAAGTTCCTGGATGAGATAAACGCAGAACAAAAAAAGCAGATAGACAGGTCCATGGCCGATATCTGCGGCGTTTTCAGGCCTTTCAGCCTTGAGATCTCCAAAGCAGGGATATTCAAAGGCAATGACAGGATACGGGTTTTATGGCTTGGCGTCGGAGGCGACCTCGACGCACTGCATCAGCTGGCCGGCGGTATCGACAGCTCGATGTCCGAACTGGGATTCCCCCCGGAAAAAAGGCGCTACACTCCGCACATCACCATCGGCCAGGACATCATATTCGAGTGTCCTTTCGAAAATATAGCTGAATCGATCGGCGAAATATCATATGGACCGATAGAAGTCAGGAAAATATACCTGTTCAAAAGCGAACAGATCCAAAACAGGCGTGTCTATACTGTCATATCGGAATATGACCTGAAAGGCGTCTGAATATGGCCGTAAAAGTGCATATATCCTGGAATGTGTCCTGCCAGACAGCATCCGGCTGAAGTAATATTTCTTACCTTTGCGGTCACGCACCGGAGCCCTTCTCCGACGCAGCGGTCACGGGCTCTCCCTGTACATCCGCCATGCCGAAGTACTCCTCAAGAGTAAGGCCCTTTTCCGTTATGTCCATCGCCACGTCTTTTCCAACATACCGAAAATGCCAGGGCTCATAGTCATATCCGGTGATCTCTTCCTTCCCCTCGGGATACCTCAGGATAAAGCCGAACCTGGCTGCATTTTGCGCCAGCCACTTTCCTTCACGGGTATGCGCGAAAGACTTGCTCAGGCTGTAACCCATCGATTTCGAGGATATGTCGATCGCCAGCCCGGTCTGGTGCTCGCTCCGTCCAGGCAGTGCACTGACCCTCATGGCGGCGGCAAGGCCCATCTGGCTCACATGCTTGTTGAAAACTGTCTGCTGGAGTTCATAAGACCTGAACCCGGAAACAGCGCATAATTCGATCCCGTCCTTCCTGGCGGCGGCAAAAAGTTCAGTCAGGGCTTGGGAAGCTTCCTTCCGCAGATACCTCGCTTCAGCCCTGCCACTGTACCTGACCTGCAGCCTGACCAGGTCATCAGGTTTCCAGCCTGCGGGAAGGATACGCGTCTTGTTTACGATCACTAAATTGCTGTTGCAGCTGTCTGTGTCAGCCACCATCAGATATGCCCTGCTCATGGGTCCATCATGGCTCCCGGCCGTATCCCCGGAATCCGCGGCGCCGCTGCCTGCCCTGCCTGTATCGTCACTGCCGGCTGCCTTTGACGTATCGTTCCTGCCGCTGTCACCGGCCTCTGCCGGATTATTTTGACTGCCGCTGTTCATTCCGGCATTATCTTTTTTATCTTCCATGTTGTCATCCCTGGCATCCTCTCCTGCATCACCGCCTGCATTGGCGATGTCATCAGCGTCACCTGTACTGCCGGTAATATCGGTATTGCCATTATCGGCTTCGACGGCATCACTTCCACCTGCTTCACCAATGTCACCGGTTTTGTCCTCACAGCTGCCGGTTTCGGATCCGGCGCCATCCTGGCGGCTGAGCCTTACAGAAACATTGTCAGCCGTTACATTATCTAGCTTCAGCCCTTTGCCCGTCACCGGATCGATATATATGGTCCCCTTCACATCAAGGTTGCGCAGCGTCGTATTGCCTGCCTGCAAATGAACATCCCCTTCGATCACGGCATCTGCTAATATTATATTGTCGGCGCCGACCCAAATGTTCTTTTTGATGACAAGCGGGCTTTTCCTGTCTGCAGGCTCATATATGCAGCCGGCCACATCCAGCACCAGGTCGTCCGTGACCACCTGCATCATCTCATCGCCATTGCTGCCCACTATCTTCACAAGTATGATCTGCTGCCTGCCGGCCGGTACTTTCTGCGGATCGGCCTGTTTACCGGCATCATCCTTCCGGTCTGTATCAGTAGCGATGGCCTTCACAACGGCATTTTTCCCCGCATCTGCCGGACTTTTGCCGTCCGAACCGCCGCCGGCTGCCTGTGAAAACGCTGAAACGCTGTTCATGCATATCAGCATGGCAAGAATGCATATAAAGCAGACCCTGACTTTCCTCACAAAAACTCCCCCTGAAGCAAAACAGCCGGCACGGCCCTCCTGCCTGCCGGAAAAGGTTGCCCGCAAGAATCCGTATATTTAACGTCTATACAAGTATATATAAATTCATCCATGGAGTAAAGGTGCCAGGCCCGCCGGATATTGATTTATCTATTGAAAAAACCTATACCGGGAGCATCAGCGCCAACGTCGGCTCGGCCATCCCGAAGACCGCCGGTACCAGGATTGAAAAACTCCAGTACCAGGCACACTGGCTGCAGGCCATGACCGGGTCCTGCAACAATATCAAAGAGGCGGGATATTGCCCGTCTCCCTGGATATCTGCGCTGTCAGCATATAAGCTTACAGATTCAGGCCCACTGCATGGAAAAATAAAATTCCGCCCTGTTTTCACAGGAGCGGAATCAATCGTTTACCGTCTTACCTTGGTTATATGGACTTTCAATGACGATCCGGCTTATGCCTGTATCCGGATGAAACAGTCATGCAGCCGCAAAATGATTCACACGCGCCAGTTGCAGATCGGCCGCTGTTATTCAGATAATTTCCCGCCGCATTTTGCGCAGAATTTGGCGCCGCTGTTCTGCTGCGAGCCGCAATGCGGGCAGTACACCACATCGCTGCTTTCGGAAACTGCAGTTGCCGACGGCGCTGCCGCTTCCTCAGTATCCGCAGTTGCTGCCGTTACTGTCGCGCCTGCATGGGCCGGCGCTGTTGCCGGGTCCGCTGCAGATGAAACGGATGATGAACCCTTTTTCCTGCTGCCTGCCAGCACGAAGACCACTGCCGCGGCAGCCGCAATTACCAGCACGATAACCAGCCAGCCGGCTCCGCCGCCCCTCTGGTACAGGACGACTCCGTAACCCCCTCCTACGGTGACTGTTTTGTCATCGATCATCTTCACGTTTGACGTGAAGTATTTAACCTTGCCGGGAAGTATCAGCCTGAAACTTGTCAGATCTCCGCCTCCGGTGTTGATACCGGCTATCTTTATCGCGTTGAGTCCTCCGGCTCCCTTGATTTTTTCCCTGCTCACCTGGTCGCCGGTTTTTGCATCATACAGCCCCTCCAGGTATTCCGGGAATTTCTTCTCAAAATCCGAGTATTTTCCGAAGTAGGCATCACTGCTCATGTAGGAAATGTTGCTCAGGCTGATGTTGGCGATGATCTTGCCGTCTTTCTCCCTGACGCCTTTCAGTTTGGCCACTTTTTTGCCTGCACTGCTGTTTGCCTCATCAATACCGCTCTCAAGCTGCTTTTTGACTTCAGCAAGGCTTGCCATGCCCTGTGTGTTGATTTCGTATTTCAGGTCGCATGAGCCGTTGTTGCTGACCTTCATCTCAATGTTTATGCATCCGGCCAGAAGAAGTGAGAACATCAGCAGAAGGCAAATGCATGCTGTTGCTTTAAAAAATCTCTTCATAACAGAACCGACCCCTTCCATCATGATATATCGTTTTAAACTTATGCGTGCCCGATGAAACAGATGACATGTATCGCCTCATCTCAACACCATATTATGCATATTCGACGTCTGCCTTCAATTTCCTTTTATCAGTTGATTTATTTTAACTGGAAGCCTGGTCCGCCGCGATTCATGCCCGGTTCAGTTCTTTTGTCAGCAGTTCGTTGACGACGGAGGGGTTTGCCCTGCCCTTCGACTCCTTCATGACCTGGCCTACAAGATACCCCATGGCTTTCGTCTTTCCGCCACGGTAATCTTCAACGGATTTCGGGTTCTCTGCGATCACCTTCCTGACCAGTTCCAGTATGGCATCCTCGGAACTTATCTGGGTCAGTCCCTTCTTCTCGACTATTTCCTCGGGCGATCCGCCGTTGACGAACATTTCCCTGAAAACTTCCCTGCCCGCGGTATTGCTGATTTTCCCCTCTTCCACCATCGATATGAGCCTGCGCAGCCGAACCGGATCTACGGGTATTTCTGAAGACGATATGCCGCTTTCATTGAGCATCCTGAGCACATCGCCAAGCACCCAGTTGGCGGCTGTCTTCGGAGCAGCGCCTTCACTGACTGTGCTTTCGAAATACTCCGACAGGTGCCTGTCGCCGGTCAGAATGTCCGCGTCATCGCCGCTCAGCCCATACTCCTGTGTGAACCTCCTGTATTTTTCCATTGGCAGTTCAGGCAGCGAGTCTTTGATGGCGGAGACGGCAGCTTCGTCTATGATGACAGGCAGAAGGTCAGGTTCCGGGAAATACCTGTAATCATGCGCCTCTTCCTTGGACCGCATCGATACGGTCCTTCCCTTGCCGCTGTCCCATCTCCTCGTCTCCTGGATTATCTTGTGGCTTTCGCCGAAACGATACAGTTCGATCTGCCTCTTTTCTTCCTTTTCCAGGGCTTTTTGAAGCTCCCTGAAAGAATTGATGTTCTTGAGTTCGACCTTGGTGCCGAATTCTTTCTGGCCGGCCGGTCTGACAGAAATGTTGGCGTCGCACCTGAGAGACCCCTGTTCCATGCGACAGTCGGATATCTCACAGTATTCAAGTATGGATTTGAGCATCCGCATGAAAGTCACGGCTTCAACGGGCGAACGCATGTCAGGTTCTGTAACTATTTCTATCAGCGGTATCCCTGCCCTGTTGTAGTCGACCAGCGAATACGGCTCATCCTCAAGGTGTATGAGCTTCCCGGCATCCTCCTCCAGGTGGACCCTGTTTATGCGCACCTTTACCTGCCTGCCGCCGCATTCGAATTCAACAGCACCATCGGTGCATACCGGCATGTCATACTGGGATATCTGGTATGCCTTCGGAAGGTCAGGATAGAAATAGTTCTTCCTGTCGAACTTGTTCATGTGATTTACTTTGCAGTTCAGCGCTGTCCCGGCTTTTACAGCCAGCCTCACCGCTTCCTCATTCAGCACAGGCAGCGTCCCCGGAAGTCCGAGACACACCGGGCACGTATTGGCATTCGGCTCAGATGCAAATTGCGTTGAACATCCACAGAATATCTTTGATTTCGTTTTCAGTTCCGCATGTATTTCAAGGCCAATGATCGTTTCGTAATTCATTCGGTCAACCTCCCTTCAGATTCCTGCTGTCACAGTTCCAGCTTCAGTTCCTGTTCCAGCGCGTAGGCTGCCTGCAGTATGACTGCCTCGCCGAAATGCGGCCCGATGAGCTGAAGCCCGATGGGAAGCCCGTCGCGGCTTATGCCGCACGGGACAGATATTGCCGGGAGCCCGGCCAGGTTCACGATGATCGTATATACATCGGCAAGATACATCTGGAGCGGGTCGCCCATCCTCTCCCCGATTTTGAACGGGAGAACCGGCGAAGCAGGTCCGAGGATCAGGTCATATTTTTCAAAAACGCCGGCCATCTGGCTCCTGAGCAGCTTCCTGTACTTCTGGGCCCGTTTGTAGTATGCGTCATAATAACCGGAGGACAGGGCATACGTGCCGAGCATTATCCTCCGCTTCACTTCCGCGCCGAAGCCTTCGCTTCTCGATTTCTCCATCAGTTCGTCCACGTCAGCGAATTCCTTCGGCCTGTAACCGTAGCGTATCCCGTCATACCTGGCGAGGTTTGAACTGGCCTCGGCAGACGAGATTATATAGTAGGCCGCCAGCCCGTCACCGGCAGCCGGTATGGAAATCTCATCCACCGCAGCGCCAAGGCCCTCGAGGCGCCTGACGCTCTCATTGACCGATGAAGCGATCTCGCTGTCCAGCCCGTCAGTGAAAAACTCTTTAAGGACAGCGATCCTCATCCCCCTGATATCCCTGCCAAGCCTGCCCGCATAATCCTGCTGATATTCGCCCATGTAAGACGTACTGTCCCTGTCGTCCCTCCCCTGGATGGCTTCCAGCATACGCGCGCAGTCCTCCACGGTTTTCGTCATGGGCCCTATCTGGTCCAGCGAAGAACCGAACGCGATGAGCCCGTATCTCGAAACAAGCCCGTAGGTAGGCTTGAGGCCGACGATCCCGCAGAAAGCAGCCGGCTGTCTTATCGATCCGCCGGTGTCGGAGCCCAGTGCTGCCGGCACCATCCCTGCAGCTACAGCAGCAGCTGATCCGCCTGACGAACCGCCGGGTACTCTCGTGGTATCCCTTGGGTTTTTAGTGATCCTGAACGCGGAATTTTCGGTGGACGATCCCATTGCAAATTCATCCATGTTCGTTTTCCCGACAATGACCGCGTCCTCGCTCAGCAGCTTCTCAACGACCGTTGCATTGTACGGAGGGATAAAGTTCTCAAGCATCCTGGATGCACATGTGGTCCTGATGCCGTCAGTGCAGATGTTGTCCTTGACCGCGACCGGGACTCCCGCAAGCCGGCCGGGCTTTTTGCCGCTCCTTATCTTCTCATCCAGCGCTTTGGCCTGCGCAACGGCGCTTTCTTCGCAGACGGTCAGGAAAGCTCCTATCCCGTCATCCATTGACTTTATTTTCTCTATATACATTTCAGTGATCTCTGATGCCGAATACTTCCCTCCGGCCACTCCGGCACTGATCTCACATACGCTCATGAAACCACAGTCCTTACCGGGTATCCTCGTAAAACCGCCGCTCATCCGAACACCTCCCGCTACTCCAGTATCCTCGGGACCTGTATGAATGTCCCGCGCATTGAAGCTGCATTCCTGAACAGCTTCTCCCTGTCTCCGCCAAACACGTTTTCATCAGTTCTGAACACCGTTTCACGCCCATCCGCGAACTCATCCGGATCCACGGTTTCAAGATCCATCCTGTCGATGGACTGGAAATAACCCAGGATGCTTTCGAACTCGCCGGTCAGCTTTTCGATCTCCTCATCGCTGAAACGGAGCTTCGCAAGCTTCGCGATATAGACGACGTCATCTTTAGATATCTTCATAGGACACACTCCTCCATACGTTAATAGCATATTTTCCCACTGACCCGGATATCATCACGGCTCCAGCCTTTTTATATCCCTCGGGAACAGCGTCGCTTCACGGATATTGTCGAGATCCAGCAGTTTCATCGTGATCCTCTCCAGGCCGATGGCGAAACCCCCGTGGGGCGGCATGCCATACCTGAAACTGTCGAGGTAGAACCTGAAGTTCTCAGGGTCAAGTCCGAATTTCTCCATATTACTTTTCAGCATTTCATAATCGTGGATCCTCTGGCTGCCCGTGGTAATTTCAAGTCCTTTATATATCAGGTCGAAGCTCTGCGTCAACTCGGGATTTTCAGGATCAGGCATCGTATACATGGGCCTTTTGGACGCAGGGTATTTCGTCAGGAAAACAAAATCCGTCCCGTACTCATTCTTCATGTATTCCGAAAACAGTTTCTCCCCTTCCGCGTCCAGGCCGCTCAGGGGCGAGCGTCTGCCGTACTTTTCCAGCACTATGCGCTGGGCTTCCGCCAAAGGAAGCCTGGGTATTTCGACACTGTCGGGCAGCGATACGCCAAACATCTCCAGTTCAGCCGCACAGGCCGACTTAAGATGCCTGAACAGGTAGTTTATATAACCTTCCTCGATATCCATAAGGTCTTCATAACTCTCGATGAAGCCCATCTCCACATCCATGCTCACGTACTCGCTCAGATGCCTCCAGGTATTGTGCAGTTCCGCCCTGTACGCATGCCCTATTTCGAATACCCTTTCGAAACCTGCGCCGACCATCATCTGCTTGTAGAACTGGGGGCTCTGGGCAAGGAACGCCCTTCTTCCGAAAAAGTCCACGGTAAACATCTCGGACCCGCCCTCGGTCGCGCTGCTGATGATCTTGGGCGTATGGATCTGTGTGAACCCGTGCTCCCTGAAGTAACTCCTGAAAGCTTCCTCGATCTCCTGCTGTACCCTGAATATCGCACGGCTTCTTGCAGGCCTCAGGCTGACGGTCCTGTGGTCAAGCTGTGTATCCAGCGAAGCATTTATCCGCTTCCTGTTGATCCCGAACGGCAGCATGTCATAGTAAACCGTACCGAGTATCCTGACGGCTTCGGCATGTATCTCCACTCCTGAAGGAGCCTTTCCATTCACCACCCTGTTTCCTGTAACCTCTATGCTCATCTCGAGCCTCAGATCCCTAACCATGCTCTCATCGGCAACGATCTGGATTATGCCGGTCCTGTCTCTCAGGTGTACAAAAGCAATTTTCCCCACACAGTTTATGTTGTGTACCCAACCCTTAACCAGTACTTTTGAAGAATCATTTGCAAGCACATCAGCCACACAGGATCGTTTCATGCATACCGCCTCCTTTTTGCTTTTTTGCTCATTCCTGCACTGCTTTCCATCTCCGCTCCATACGGACCCTGAACGGTTCAGACCGATCGAATTAATCAAAAAACCCGTCCCCGTACGACAATCGTACAGGGACGGGATATATATTCCGCGGTGCCACCCTGATTAGCCTGAAAAAAACAGGCTCACCTCATTTCGGTACGGCCTCTCGGTTACCCCATCGTAAACGATACAGGCCCTGGCGATACCTATTCCCTTTATCGGGGGAAAGCCGCCCGCGCCTACTTTCACAAGGATTTCGGACGGGTGCTCGGAAGTGTTCTTCGATGCACGCCTCATACGGAGCTCCCACTGTCCTCCGCTCGCTGTGGATCCGCATTGCATGTACTCTCTTCGTCATCGCGTTTTCATTATTGATATGTTTATATTATTATAACCACATTTTCTGACAATTACAATACATTTTTAATGATTCCGGTCTGCCGCCTGTCAACGCAATTATCCGACTTTTCCACGTATTATGCACAAAAATAGTGCAATAATTCCAAAGCTATTGAAAGAAATAGGGCAGCAGCCGGGATAAAATCAGAATGGGCGATAATTTTCACAGGTCCGTCCGGCGAGGCAGGACGGACGCAACATCAAACATGCTTACATACGTACGGGGTGATTATCCATGAGTTCAAAAACGTTCGAAAGACTGGCCTATGACAGTATCGATGATTTTATCTTCGGTATATCGAAAAAGCCTGTGACATGCAAAAACGGAATGGTCATCGGAGGAGGGACGGTTTATCCGGAAATCAACTTTACACTGCCGCCAATGCCAGTAACGGGTGAAACCATGCCGGAAGTTGTCAGCCAATACAGGCAGATCATCGAAGATGTGTGCAAACGCGCATACGAACTGTACGTCCCGGGGTTTGTCGCCGAGATAGAGCTGCTGCCTCCGGGCACCTATAACCCTGGATGGGGCGCGGAAATAACGAAGGCAGTACGGGAAGTGATGCATGAGTATGAGGCAAAATACGGGCTTAAAAGCGCGCTCCGCATCACGCCGGTCGATATCAGGGAGGACAGCCGCTCTCCCCACATGTGGAAGGGCAGCCACTGGGAAGCGGTGATGGAAACTTTCAGGCTCTGCGCTGAAGCAGGGGCCGATATGCTTGCCATCGAGTCGATCGGCGGCAAGGACGTACATGACGAGGCAAACATATACTGCGAGATCGACAAGTCCCTGTTCGCGCTCGGTATCCTCGGTGCAAGGGACATGTCCAGGCTCTGGGGCGAGATTTGCCATATCGCCGCAGAAACCGGCACGATAGCGTCGGGAGACACGGCATGCGGATTTGCGAACACGGCCATGGTGCTTGCCGACAGGGGCATGATACCGAAGGTGTTCTCGGCAGTGGTGAGGGTCATATCCGCTGTAAGGAGCCTTGTGGCAGTCGAGGAAGGCGCAGTCGGCCCTCACAAGGATTGCGGCTATGAAGGCGTCTATGTGAAAGCCATCACGGGCATCCCCGTTTCAATGGAGGGCAGATCCAGCGCCTGCGCGCATCTCAGCCCGGTCGGCAATATAGCGGCCTGCGCGGCAGACCTGTGGAGCAACGAATCCGTCCAGAACATAAAACTCCTGGCCGGCATGGCGCCTACAGTATCCATGGAACAGCTGGCATATGACTGCAGACTGATGAATACCTCTTCGCAGTCAGGCAGGCATAATGCACTGATGCTTCGGGACTGGTTCTGCGAATCGGACAGCAGGTATGATCCCCAGGCGTATGTCCTTCGTCCGGATGTTGTTTTTGCTATTTCCAAGGAAATCATAAAGGAGGATACGCCTTTCAGGCGCTCCAGGGCTGCAGCCCTTGCCGCCGTGGATGAGCTTCGCCGCGCAATCGGAAGAGGCAGCGTCATCATCGACAGCAGGGAATCTTCCTGGCTGGATACGATGGAAGCCCAGCTCGAAAGCGTGCCTGATGACGAAGAGCAGTTCATTGCTGAAATGCTGGACAGGTGCGAAACGGACAAATTCGACCCGAAAAAATACGACCTGTGATTCAACCCGGTTTGTGAGCCTTCGCTGTTATAATAAAAGAGGACTGGTTTTCCGTGATCATAACCGCAGAACCCGTCCTCCTTTTTATTGCCTCTTTTGCTGTCTGCTTTGCTGATCTTTCCGCCGTTCATCTTGCCACGTCGTAACCCTGGTCTTCTATAGCCGCAGCAATAGCGTCAACGCTGACCTTTGCCGGATCATATTCCACGCAGACCTTTTTGCCGGCGAGGTCCACGCTGACACTTTCCACTCCGTCCAGTGAACCCACAGCCTTTTTCACGCTGTTTTCGCAATGGCTGCAGGACATGCCGCTGACAGTAAGACAAACATTTTCCTTTGACATACGCGATTCCTCCTTCAGTAAAACCTTATGAAATGCAGATCATCCGGCATCAGTCCTTCGATCCCGACGCAACTGACGGCCGCAGCCCGGTATCACTCCTGTGTTCGGACTTTTTCCCGCTTCATCTTCACGGGATCGAACATTTTCAGGCTGAGCGAATTTGAAACGACCGATACCGAGCTGAACGCCATAGCGCCGCCCGCCAGCATCGGGTTGAGCAGGCCGAAAGCTGCGAATGGTATCCCGATGATGTTGTATATGAAAGCCCAGAACAGGTTCTGCTTTATTTTGCGCATGGTCCTCCTCGACAGGCGGATCGCGGCGGGTATCAGCATAAGGTCGCCCCGCAGCAGAGTGATGTCGGCAGCTTCGATCGCCACATCGGTGCCTGTCCCCATCGCGATCCCGATATCGGCAGTAGCCAGTGCCGGTGCGTCATTTATGCCGTCGCCGGCCATGGCGACCTTCTTCCCCTGTTTTTTGAGCTTTTCGACTTCCTCGGCCTTGTGCTCGGGCAGGACTTCCGCCAGCACATTCGCAATTCCGGCCTGCCTGGCTATGGCAGCGGCAGTCCGTTTATTGTCGCCGGTGATCATGTAGACCTCAATGCCCATATCCTTCAGAGCTTCGATGGCTTCCTTCGAATTCTCCTTCAGCGTATCAGCCACCGCTATTACGGCTTCCAGCCTTCCGTCCGCAGCCATCAGCATCACAGTCTTCCCTTCGTCCTCAAGTCCGGCGATCACCGCTTCCGCCGATCCTGTATCAATACCGGCCTCCCGCATCAGCATCCGGGTGCCGATGCAGATTTCCCTCCCCTCAACCACAGCCCTGACGCCCTTTCCGGGAACGGCGCCGAACTTTTCGGCATCCGGGACACCGGCAAGCTGTTTTTTCCCATACTCATATATGGCCACTCCCAGCGGGTGCTCGGAACCTTTCTCAGTTGCAGCGGCCAGGCGGATCACCTCGTCGCGCGACATGCCGCCTAGAGATACCACGTCAGTCACTTCCGGCTGTCCGTTTGTGATGGTTCCGGTTTTATCGAGCACTACGGCGTCCAGCCTGTAAGCCATTTCCAGGTGTTCGCCGCTCTTGATCAGTATTCCGTGTTCGGCTCCCTTGCCGGTACCGACCATGATCGCCGTAGGTGTAGCAAGCCCAAGCGCACACGGGCAGGCGATAACGAGCACCGAAACCGCGCTTATTATGCCGTTGGACAGGTCTCCTGCTGCCAGGCACCACACCAGGAGTGTCACCAGGGCGATCCCCAGCACAACCGGGACGAATATTCCCGAAACCCTGTCGGCGATTTTCTGTATCGGCGCCTTGGAACCCTGGGCATCCTCCACCATCCTGATGATCTGCGAAAGTACTGTGTCCTTCCCTACCCTGGTCGCTTCAAACCTGAATGTGCCGAACCTGTTGATGGTAGCACCGACAACATGGTCACCGGGCTTTTTCTCAACGGGGATGCTCTCGCCTGTGAGCATCGATTCATCCACGGCCGATTCGCCTTCCAGTATCCTTCCGTCAACGGGTATTTTTTCTCCCGGCCGCACGATGATGACATCGCCGGGCACGACTTCCTCTATCGGTATATCCTCTTCCTTACCATTCCTGATGACCCTGGCGGTTTTCGCCTGCAGGCCCATCAGCTTCCTGATCGCCTCGGAAGTCCGTCCCTTTGCCACTGCCTCCAGGTATTTCCCGAGCAGTATCAGCGTGATGATCACGGCGCTCGTCTCAAAGTACAGCTCCTTCATCCCATGCCCATGCCCGTGTCCGGCAAGGAACGCGTTGTAGATACTGAAGAAATACGAGGCTGTCGTGCCCATGGCTATAAGCACATCCATGTTTGGGCTCTTCGCCTTGAGCGCACGGTATGCATTTTTGTAAAACCTTGATCCTATGATGAACTGGACCGGCGTTGCAACGGCAAGCTGTAAATATTCATTGTGGAAGACAGGCACTTCGGCACCGGCTGCCATCAGCAGCATCGAAACCAGCAACGGGGCGGTAAGCACGGCAGAAATTATGAGTTCAAACCTCAGACGCCGGATTTCCTTCTCCCTCTGCTCCTTTTCCCTGTCGGCGCCGGGTTCGTCTGCACGCTCAGCGCTATATCCCAGGGACTCGACGGCCTTTATTATGTCGTATACATTTATCTTCGAACTGTCAAATTCCACGGCCGCTTTTTCCGAAGCAAGGTTCACCGCCGCGCTCTGCACCCCTTCCAGCGCATTCAGCTTCTTTTCGATCCTTGCGGCGCAGGCCGCACATGACATGCCTGATATTTTAAGTGTTTCCTTCACGTTCATATCGCTGTACACCCCTCAGAATGGACCCGGGCCAGCGCCGGTCCTCTCGTCCCATACCGGACACACTGCCATACCTGTGTATCATGGTCAAAAAACAGACCAGGGAACCGTCCCCATGTCTTTTAGTTTAACATACCCATTCACCGAGCAGGTGAAACATCCCGATCAGTACCACAATTATACGACCTCATTGATTATATACAGCTCATCAAAAAACCTTCCCGCCGCAGTACGCCTGCACAGCAGGAAGGCCGACTTGCCCTGTTGAATGCTCATTTGATGTAATTAAGCGGGTTGACGGGGACCCCGTTCTTCCGGACCTCGAAGTGCAGATGCGGTCCGGTCGCCCTGCCGGTCTCGCCTACAGTCGCTATCACTTCGCCACGGGCGACCCTCTGGCCGGTCTTTACCTTTATCGTGTTGCAATGTCCGTAATAAGTGGTGTAACCATTCTCATGGTCTATTATCACGAGCTTGCCATAATTCCCGTTCCAGCCCGCAAATTTGACCACGCCTCCATCCGCCGCCTTGATCGCGCTGCCTTTGGATGCAGCTATGTCTATCCCTGAATGCCTTTCGCCCCATCTTGGCCCGTACCGCGAAGTTATCCTGCCCCTGCTCGGCCAGTAGAAAACGCCGTAAGCCATCGTCCGCGGCCTTTCTTTCGTTCCTTTAAGCACTATCTCCGGCTTGGGTTCCTCAAGGATGGTATCGTCCAGGATCCTTGTTTCCTCCGGGTACCCGTTTATGCTGATATAACATGCCTTAACCAGTTTTTTGCCTTCCTCTCCCCTGACCTTGACCTTTGTTTCTCCCTTGTAGAGCTCATCGGTCTCCTCGTATTCCACCCGATAAGGCGCTGCATCCTCATAAACCGTGGTTTTGGTCTGCATGACATTGATCCGGTACCTTGGCACCGAAAGGTTCAGTTCCTGTCCGATGGAGATCCTGTGTATGTTAAGGCCGGGGTTTGCCTTTTCTATGTCTTTTACTCTGATGCCGAGTCTCTCGGCGATCTCGCTTACCGTATCGCCTTTCTGCACTACGTACTTCTTTATGGTTTCATTCTCCTGCATGATGTCGGAGTATGCTTCCTCCGGGTCCTGCAGTTCCGGCAGTTCGCTGCTCGGCACGATCCTCTCCTTTATGCAGACAGCTTCAACGAAGGTGGTCACAACTCCGTTCTCAGCGTCCTGCACATATGGAGCCTTTATCTGCTCCAGCACCTGTTCGGCTGAAGCCCTGTCACGGAAATAAGCGATGTCTTCTCCGTCCACATTGATCGCGTATATTTTGACCTCCAGCAGAACACTGTCCGCAACCTGCGATATGGATTCCCCGGAAGCCGCATTTATGATCCTGCCGCTGTCAGGCAGGTAAACTTCTTTATAGTCGATTTTGCTGGCAACGAACACTTCCGTGCCGTAACGGCTTTCAGCCTGTTTCCTGATGTTCTCGACAAGCTCCGTGAAAGTGGACTGACTGTCCACGATACCGATGGACCTGTCGTCAAGGAAGACCTCATAAGCCTTCGTCGAGCGGACAAGCATCACGACGACGGTCACTGTCGTAATGACCACCATCAGGATCATCAGTATTTTTTTATCAATCTTTTTCATATCAGTACCGTCCATTTTAACGATGTCCGATTTCTGCATCTGTTTTTTGCAGGCCGGTCCGTAAAAAACAGACCTCTTAAATTTATATCATAACCGGACAATAAAATTATGAACAAATCGTTAAATTTTTAAACGCATTTCGATTTTCTGTGACCGTAGCCGGATGTCCGTCTCACGGCCGAGCACGGATTAAGTGTTTTAGAAATGGCAGAAATATGGTAATATTGTAATATAGTCAGAGATATTGTCGGAAAACCGCTTTATTTCAGTTGTTTTTGGGGGTTATGTCCAATGAAGGATCACAAAAGATTAGCTGTTCTGATAAGCATGGTACTGCTGTTCTCTCTCCTGGCTTCCTCAACGTGCGCCTTTGCATCGTCAAAACCCGTGCTGAAAAAGGGCATGAGCGGCGAAGCCGTCAGAACACTCCAGGCCAACCTGAAAAAGCTGGGATTTTTCAGCGCTGAACCCACCGGGTATTTTGGCGATATAACGCTGGCGGCAGTTAAGAAGTTCCAGAAAAAATACAACATTCCGACCACCGGCGTCGTAGCGTCCCTTACACACGCCAAACTTGATGAACTGCTCAAAGCCCAGCAGAAGCAGAAACAGAAGCAGGATCAGAAGCCGAAGCCACCCGGTCTGGCACAGGGCGCAGAGGGCGACG
>JAKOPX010000070.1 GCA_029778665.1 Bacillota bacterium
CAAGCACGATTGACTATGACAATCTTGTTGATGGTCTTGCGCTGCTTCCAACTTTGTACCACAATAACGCGGTATTCGTCATGAACCGCAAAATGCTGTTCGGTGGTATTAGGAAAATCAAGACCAACGACAAGCAGCCGATATTCACCTATAACCCGCAGGATGCGGCCAGGAATTCAATCCTTGGCTATCCCGTGATTGTGGATGACTACATGCCCGATGATACTATCCTGCTTGGCGATTTCAGCTACTACTACATGAACTTTGCGAAATCCCCTGAAATTAGTGTTTCAAGGGAAGCGGCATTCAAGAGCGGCAAGATTACCTATCGCGGCTTAGCGGTTGCCGACGGCAAACCTGCACTTGCGGAAGCATTTGTAAAGATTTACAAGGCCACCACATAAAGGGAGGGCGCAAGCTCTCCCCCTTAATTAAGGGGGAATGACAATGCTTATACTTGACGATGTAAAAACTGCCCTACGTATCAGCATCAACAACACGGCATTTGACAGTGAAATCACCGATCTCATTGCTGCCGCAAGGGGCGATCTGATGCTTGCCGGCATCCTCCCGGCTAAAGCCAACGACGACACGGACCCGCTCATAAAGCGGGCAATCACGGTATATGTCAAGACTAACTTCGGCTGGAATAACCCGGATGCCGAGAAGTTGCAACAGTCATATGCCATGATAAAGGGCCACTTGGCGCTATCCCAGGAATACACAAAAGAGGCGGTGGGATAGATGCTGTTCAGGGATGTTATATCGCTAATAACCGTCACCACCACCGAAAACGAGCTTGGTGACACCATTGAAGTGTCCACCGAGCGGCAGGTATTCGCTGACAAGCAGTCTGTCAGACAGTCAGAGTTCTACCAGGCAGCGGCGACTGGCCTTCGTCCCGAACTCATGTTCGTGGTAAGGACCATTGAGTACAACGGAGAAACCCGGCTGAAGTACAACGGCAAAGAATACTCAATCATCCGCACCTATGACAAGGATGGTGAATTGACGGAGCTTGTTTGCCAGGGGGTGGTCAACCGTGCCAATGCCTAAGTCAGTGACAAAGATCAAAAAGGACGGTATTGAGTTCATTTCAAGCGTTGACCGCGCAAACTACACCATTCAGGAACTTTCCCGTGCCGCCCTGAAAGATGTTGCAAAGCTTCTGCGCAAGCGTATGGTGCAGGAACTAAAGCAATTGCCCG
>JAKOPX010000071.1 GCA_029778665.1 Bacillota bacterium
TATGCCCGCAGATCATGCAGCACGACCTTGAAAATGAATCGCTGTACGAAATCATAGAAAGGGAAAGCGGCCGCCTGATATCCAATGCCATAAGGACACTGGAATGTATAACCGCGGGTGAATTCGAATCAAAGCTCCTGATGGTCGAAAAAGGCTCGCCGATCCAGTATTTTGAAAGCATCGTCCACCTGGAGGATGGCACCCCGGTAGAGTACTCCCTTGCAAAGTACAGGGGCGACAGGAGTAAGTTTACGTTTGAGCTGAAAAGACAGTTCAGGTAGAAATGTTAAAAATTTTATGTGCTTATGTAATTACATAAATACATTATAATGCGTCAAATTATATAATGGTATCACTAAATAAGAGCCAAAAGACACAGACTATACGTGGAAAGGACGGATAAGCATGGAGGAAAAAATACTTGTAACGCCAAAATCATTTAAGAACTACAGGCACAAGGCATACCCGCTGCTCGAGGAAAAGGGCTACAAAATCATCGAGAACACCTTCGGCAGGACCATGACCGAACAGGAAATAACGGAACTGGCCAGGGAAGGCGTCGTAGGGATCATCGTAGGCGTCGATCCTCTGCCGGGGGCGGTCCTTGAACAGCTCAAAGACCTGAAAGCCATCTCCAAATACGGTGTCGGCATGGACAATATCGATCTTGACCGTGCAGCAGAGCTTGGCATAAAGGTAAAAAACGCAACAGGCACAAACAACGTTTCCGTCGCTGAGCTTGCCATCGCGCTGATGTTCGCTATGGCCCGCAAAATACCCTATCATTCTGCAGAAGTCAAGAACGGCGGCTGGAACCGGAGCATCGGCTTTGAACTGACCGGGAAAAAGCTTGGACTCGTCGGGTGCGGCCAGATCGGGCGCGAAGTCGCAAAAAGAGCGCGGGGCCTCGAAATGGAAGTGTCCGTTTACGACCCGTATTTCAGGGATGACGGTTTTCTTTCACAGTATAATGTCAGCAGGATCGACAGCCTCGATGAACTGCTGTCCGGCAGCGACATCATATCCCTTCACCTCCCCGCCACGCCTGATACCAAAAAGATGATAAACGCGGAGACTATTGGACTTATGAAGCCCAATGCCATCCTTATCAACACCTCAAGGGGCGAACTGGTCGACGAAGATGCGCTGTACGAAGCACTTGCATCAGGCAGGATAGCCGGGGCTGCACAGGATGTGTTCTCAAGCGAACCGCCTGCAAAAGACGAGAAACTGCTGAAACTGGACAATTTCATGCTGACGCCTCACATTGGTGCATTTACGGGAGAAGCTGTCGAAAAAATGGCACTGGTTTCCACAAGAAATCTCCTGGAAATGCTCGGCCACAAGGAGTAAACCGCCATGGACACAAGATGCGATGATGCATACTACATCCAGACTGTCACGGGAAGGATCAGTCCCGGGGAGCTTGGCTGGTGCCAGAGCCACGAACACCTTTTCATTGCGGACGGCCGGTCCGCAGAACTAGTGCCGTCACTGAGGCTCGATGACTTCGATGCTACGTGTTCCGAACTGGAACTGTATAAAAGCATCGGGGGCAAAAGCATCGTCGACGCCCAGCCTGTCGGCTGCGGGAGGATGGCCGACCTCCAGCTGAAAGCATCCGTAAGGACAGGTGTGAACATCATAGCTTCCACCGGATTCCACAAA
>JAKOPX010000452.1 GCA_029778665.1 Bacillota bacterium
ATCCCTGAAATGAACAGCTACTGGTTCGGAAACCTGGTCTACTTCTTTGAAAAAGCCTGCGGCATCAGCGGATATCTGCTGGGCGTCAACCCGTTCGATCAGCCCGGAGTCGAGGCGTACAAGAAGAACATGTTCGCGCTGCTGGGCAAGCCGGGGTACGAGAAGGAGAAGGAACGGCTCCAGCTCAGGCTGCAGAAGTAATCTCAGGTCGCATTAATAAACATTGATGAGGTTGAGAAGGAAAAAGCAAAGCAGACAGGCAAGTTGTCCCTGTGGCTGGGTAAAGTCCGGCCGCAGGGGCAATTTTATTACAGTGCAAATTGTTGTTATTCTATTGCTGACCCGGAAAAGGGACGGCATAGTGTCATGGGATCGTACAGATTAGTATTTCGGGACGGGACAGGAAACGCAGCGGCACGACGCCGTTGCCGAGCCCTCTGTTCAGGTAGACCTTGATGCCGTTAACACGCTGAAGGCCTCTCCTGATGCCCATCCTGCAAAGCTGGTCGTCGCGCAGGATCGTGAATTCCAGGTTGAAGGGCATCCATATCTGTCCGCCGTGGAAGTGGCCGGCAAACATGTAGTCCACTATTTTCCCAGGGATGCTCAGCACCAGGTCCGGGTTATGCGTTATCGCGATCTTTGGGGCGTCCGGGATACAGCCTTCCATTGCCTTTGCGACATCCGGATTCCCTCTCCTCAGGTCGTCGAACCCGACTATGTTGTATTTCTTGCCATCTTTCTCCACGATAACGGTCCTGTTTATGAGCACTTCAACACCGAGTGCCTCGATTTCGCGGATGAAATTCTGAAGTCCCTCGGTATTTGACCCGAAAGCCCTGTAATCGTGGTTGCCTAAGCAGATTATGGTCCTGTGGCCTTTCGTGAATGTATGCAGGTACTGCAGGAACTCCGATGCGTGCACGGGCTTGTTTATATAATCTCCGGTTATGAGTATGACATCTGGGTCTTCAGCCATAACAGCTTTCCTGATGCGTTCTGCCGGGATCCTCGTCATGTAGACATGCAGGTCTGTAAGGTGCATGATACGGAGGCCGGTTCCCTTTTTGGAGAAGTCTAGCCTCTCTATCTTCAGCCACGTGGTCTCGAATACCATGTATGCATAGAATGCCGCTATAACCATCAAAATTATAACAAGAGCCATGTAGCACTCTCCCGGGACTTACTGTTATATATAAATATACCAATTGCCGTCAAAGTCAGCAATATCCAATTTGGCAGCTATTTGACTATTGCTGCTTTTGAAAATATAATTAAAGTATCAGGCTGGAAGCCGAAAATTATTCCGGATGGCGGTCAGTATGAAAAGTGAATGCTGTGACACCTGTGAAGAACTGAAAACTGATCCTGAACGCGTCAGCAAGGTAAGAAACTGTATGATAAAAGATGATGAGGCAAACATGCTTTCCGAATTATTCAGAGTGCTCGGGGATCAGACTAGGATCAAGATCATTTTTGCGCTTTCATGCTGTGAAATGTGCGTGTGTGATATAGCGGAAGCCGTGAACATGACGCAGTCTGCTGTATCGCACCAGCTCAGGCTGATGAGGAGCATGAAACTGGTCAAATACAGGAAGGAAGGCAAATCTGTATACTACTCACTTGATGATGATCATATACTGCAGTTATTCAACCAGGGTATGGAGCATGTGAAGCATGGATAAAC
>JAKOPX010000072.1 GCA_029778665.1 Bacillota bacterium
GATCTCGATCAATGGAATCACCCTTTCTATTTAATTTTTGCCAAGGGTGATCTTTCCATGCATGTCTGCAGCAGGTCCACGGTGTGCTATGGCGGGTCCACGGCCGGCAAACAGCATGGCAGACCGACCCTCATTCCAATGAGGTGCCACAAGTGACTACTACCGCCACCAGTGTCACATTCCATACTGTTCACCTCCGTGTTTCAAAAAGATAAAAGAGAGGATTCATAGAACCGCTTCAATTATACCCTTTGGCCGGCATGTTTTCAAGCTAAATCGGCCGGCAACTCCGCATATGGACAAATTGCCGCCTCAGGAAGTATAACCTGCTGAATAATATGTTCATGGCTCTATATTGCCGCCGGCAAATGCTCGCTGCCTGATAAGCTGATATCTGGCGGAAGCTTCGACCATATAAAGTTCATAAAATGGATAATCGGCCTGATACAGGCTGGTCCATTATGTTTACCTGTGGTATTCTTAGTCTGTACGATGTATAATTGTCATATTATTTTCTTAAATCGAAAGGTTGAAGTGGGTATATGGTCCCGCAATTGATGAAACCGCTGCGTTCTATTCGCCGCAAATACGCTTATGTCGTTGCTCGGCCGGCTGGCCGGGCCGCTGTTGTTTTTACCGTCGAAGGCATATTGTACACATTGGCATATAACATGATCAACAACAATAACAACCTGTTCGCGATGAGGCTCGGCGCCAGTGATATGCAAATAAGCCTGCTGACCACTTTTTCACAGATAGCCGGGTTGTTGTTCCTGATCCCTGGAGCCATCCTGACCGACAGGCTTTCGGACAAGCGCAGGATGGTGACGCTGGCCCTGCTGATGCTGTCGGCTTCTTATCTGCTGATCGGCTTTACTCCTTTCCTCGGGGCTTACAGGTATTACGCCTTCCTGGTCCTGATGAGCATATCCGTATGTCCGCTTACATTGTACAACACGTCATGGCAGTCATATTTTTCCGATGTGATACCGATAGAGCACAGGAACCGGATCCTCTCCGGAAGAACGGCCGGCACATTTCTCGCGGGCATGGCAGTGTCTCTTGTCTGCGGCAACCTGCTCGCCGCTGCTGAAGGAAACGATGCCAAGATCAGGGTGCACCAGTCGTTTTTCTGGACATCCTGTGTATTGTTCACAATACAGGTCCTTGTGCTCAGACGGATAGACCAGAAGGGCGACGGGAGCCGGAAGGCCGTGGATTCCAGTGAAATCAGGGAAACAGTCGCCGGCTTGTTCAGGAACAAAATGTTCCTCAGCTTTCTTGGAACATCCCTGTTTTTCCATATGACATGGCAATCGGACTGGACGTTGTATTTCCTCGGCCAGGTCCGATATCTGGGACTTAATGAGGCATGGCTCAGCTACGTGAGTATCGGGGGGACGCTTGCCCAGTTCCTTTCCGTAGGGCTGTGGCGGAAAGTGAACGAGAAGATGGGGGTCAGGTTCGGCATTATCCTCGGGAACATCGGCCTTGTCGGCTGCGTGGCCAGCATGCTGATTGCCACCAGTGTGCCGGCTTCCGCCGGACCCGTGGTGTTCCTTGTCCTCAATACACTGTCCAACATAACATTTCCCACGGTTCCGCTGAACCTGCTGCAGTGCCTCCTGCAGGTGGTCCCGGAGAAAAACAAGACTCTGAGCATTTCGATATATACCATGTTCATATCCCTGTCGAATGCGTTCATGCCCATGGCAGGAGTTGCTGTATATACGGCTCTCGGGGGAGACCTGCAGGCTTACCAGGCGACATTCCGGATCATATTCTGCCTGAGGATAATATCGACGGGTTTGTGGACGCTGCGCTGGTATATGCTTCGCAGGGAAGCGAAGTAACAGGAGCGAAAGCAGGGAGGTGGCATGGCTGTCCCCCTGCTTTCTGTATCATCCTGCAATCCGGTGTGCCTGGAAAGCGTTACTGCCGGATCATTCCGACTTAACATTGGTGCGGCATCTGTGCCGTATTGCCGGGTTTGCGCCGGACAAGGCCTGCCGCTGCGTGCTTCGCCAGCAACTGTTATGCGAGCC
>JAKOPX010000073.1 GCA_029778665.1 Bacillota bacterium
CCCTGGCCAGGGCCCTGATCGAAGGCAGCATGTATCCCGGAGGGAGTTCCCCGCTCATTATCTGCTCTATGATCTGTTTCTTTATCTGTTCATAGAGCGGATTCGGATCGTTATTCGACAATGCTACGAACAAATGATCACCTCTTGAAAACCTACTGTGTATATCGGTATATATACAGTCTATATACAGTTTATCACTGTGTATATACACTGTCAATATACCGGGAATAATAATTTTGAAAAAATATACCTTTAATGTATAATAAATATGGTCAATGACAGTAATCTTTCCAAAGCCGGAGGTCCCTTATGAACGAATCGAAAACAGGATTATTCAGAAGTTTTTGGTACAGTATCACAAGTTTCAGTAAATACAGGCTTTTCCTGAAGCAAAGCGCAGGCAGGGTCGTCGCCTACCTGCTTCTTCTTTCCGTCCTGTCCACGCTGGGCACATGTATCGAGGTGTACTCCATTGTGAATCAAACAGGAGATGAAATCATTGCAAGAGTACGTGAAGAGTTTCCCGATTTCAGGCTGGAAAACGGGCAACTGGAAGTTTATGCGGAAATGCCCATCATCATCGATGGCAGCCCGCCGGTGGTGATCGATACCAGGCCGGGCATCGACGCCGAGGACATCCTTTACCAGTATGACAATGCCATACTTATCACGAGGGACAAGTATATCGTGAAGAGCTACCTCAGGAGGCAGGAGTTGTCATGGAGCATGGTCAATTTCGGCGGGCCGATGACCCGCGGCAACTTCGCAGAAATAGTAGAAAATTTCAGAATGATATTCAATATCGTATTGGTAATTGCCTCCGTTATAATTTTCATTATCATCATTGCCGGTAATTTCATCAATGCGCTGATCGTGAGCGTCCTGGGCGCGATCTTCAACGCAGCCAGGGGGACTGGGCTTTCATACCGCAATATATTAAAAATCAGCATTTATTCGATGACACTGCCGCTGACAGTCGGCGCAGTGCTGAAAATGTTCAGGATAAGCGTGCCTTTCTGGTACGTGTTTTTCCTGGCAGTCTGCAGCGTCTATATCCTCGGAGCCATAAACGTAATAAAGGCCGGGTTGAATGCAATGTACGAAAATCCCGGCGGCTTCAGCGGCTTCGGAGACCAGGGCGGTCCCGGCACAGGCAGCTGGAGCAGCCATGGAAATCACGGTGACTACGTCAGTCCCGGCGTTCACGGCGGCACAGGCGCCTACAGCAAGGATGCCCCGGGCAGCGGAGATCCAGATGGCGGGGACGGCAGTTCCGGGCAGGATGATCCGGGCCTCGGGAGCAGCGGCACAGGGCAGGATGATCCGGCTCCGGAGACATCACCTCGGCAGGATGATCCCGGCTCCGGGGACATCACCTACGGACAGGATGATCCGGGCTCCGGGCACATCGGTCCCGGGCAGGACAGCCATGATGGTTCGGACGACTCCTCCACATCGGATGGATGACCGGCACTGTTGGAGCCAGGAGCACCAATGCGGTCCATGGAACGAAGACTGCGCGCGTCGGGCAAATCCCGCGGCGCAGTTTTTTACATTCTACATCTATTGCATGAAAATCAGACTTTTGAAAAAGCTATATAAGAGTTATAATTTTGATTTTTCGGAGGATCACACGGCATGAACGGCGAAAACGGCATAAAATTCAAAGATGTACCGGAATCTCTCTGGATCGGTACCACGGGTGACACAAATCACCCGTCCCTGGAAGACGACATAGATGTGGATGTTGCGATCGTGGGCGCCGGCATCACGGGCCTTACGACCGCTTACATGCTTCGCGGGCGCGGTATGAAAATCGCTGTTATAGAAGCAAACCGCATCGCAAAAGGAGTGTCGGCGCATACGACGGCCAAGATCACTTCACAGCATGCCCTCAAGTACTGCAAAATGATCGATGCCGTAGGAGAAGAAAGGGCGAGGCAGTACGCGGAGGCCAACCAGTCGGCCATCGACCTGATAGAAAAAATAATCCGCGAAAACAGCATCGACTGCGACTTCAAAAAGGTCCCTGCC
>JAKOPX010000074.1 GCA_029778665.1 Bacillota bacterium
CGCGATCTGCACTTCCGGCGAACCGGTGTCTGTTTCATGCAGCCTGTATTTTTCGATAATTTCTGTCTTTTTTTCCTTCTGCATCGTTATTGCCTCCTTTTCTTTTAAACGCCATGAGCCAGGTAGACGGTCGGAGTGTCCGGCAACCGAGCCCATGGTTAATTATCGCACTGAAGTATTCTAACATATTATTCCCGTAAAGTAAATGATATATTTTGATCAAAAGTCAAATTTCCAGTTGTATGCCCTGCCCGCCAGTTTTTTTACTTTATCGGCAAAACCTTTGACTTTTATGACAGGATATGATGTCTCGAATCCCATGTTTTTTCCGGGAGCAAGCGTCACATCAGGCGAATCGGTATATATGCCAAGCAGTTTGTCATTCTCGTCGAATGCTGCAACGATTACCCTTATATCATCTGCGTTTTCCGGGCTGGTGTTCACCACCCTGCCGGTGACTTTCAGCCTTCCGGTATCGGACTCGATGATTTTCAGGTCCCGGACATCAAGGAGCTGCGGCTTGCTGTCGGTTTCGTCGAAATCGATATTGGCTTCCATGTTCACGATCTCCGCCGGATCATCGATGCCTTCTATTATTGTCGAGTCCCCTGCGTACGCTTTTTCCCCCGGCATGATGATTTCCGGCACGGGCAGTATCATGGTGGATGTGCCAAGGATCGAATTGTCGCTTCCCACGAAGCTGATCGAAATGTCCCCTATTTTTACGGGAACGTCTCCCGTGTTTGTTATTTCTATCGCTCCATGCGCCCATATATTGTCGATGCTGTCTTCCCAGGACAGCAGGGACGTTTGCGTTATCTCGGCAGATACTTTGCCCTTGCCGTCGTCCGGCTGCTCTTCCTTCCGGGTGTTTCCGGGTTCCTGCCGGGCGTCCGGAGCCTGTCCGCCGGGTTTCCGGGCCGTTTCGCCGTTGTCTCCGGCGCATGCGGACGCCGAAAGGATAAGCAGGGCTGTTGCCAGCAAAATCAATACCGTCTTTGAGATTCCTGAACCTTTTGCTTTTTTCATAAAGAACCTCCCGTTGGTTTATTCCCGTTTCCTTCTGATGATATTTGCCCGGGAATTTTATATGAATTTACGAATGATCACATCGCGGCAAATTAAGCACTGTGGTGGATTCTTGTGTGCCTGAACTTGACACTGATAGTAAATTAAGGTAGCATATCTGGTGAATCAGATCTGTATATCTTGCGATATATCCTCAAGTCACAGGAGGAACCGGCCATGATGAAAATTCTGCGTTTTACCGGTTTGTTCATGGTTCTTGCCGCACTGACCATATTTCTGTCATCCCCTGCAATGGCAGCAGAAAGCGACGGGCAGGCCGCTGCCGAATATCTTTATGAACTGGGTCTGTTCCGGGGTACCGGTACCGACAGCACCGGAGCTCCCGTTTTTGAGCTTGACCGCAGCCCGACCAGGGCTGAAGCGCTTGTCATGCTCCTGCGCCTGATGGGGCTCGAGCAGGAGGCTCTGAACTCAGGCTACACACATCCGTTCACAGATGTTTCGGGATGGAATGAGCCTTATATCGCCTACGCCTATAACAAGGGGATCACCAAGGGAGTCTCTGAAACCAGGTTCGGTGCCAATGAGAAAGCAACGGCATCCATGTACATAACCTTCGTGCTGCGCGCACTGGGATATACTGATACAGGCGACTCACCGGATTTCAGCTATTCAGGTTCTGTATCCTTCGCCGTGGGAATCGGCCTGGCAGATGACGGGTTGCTCGAAAACACGGACTTTACAAGGGGCGACGTCGCGGTCATCTCCAGGAATGCTCTCTCCCAGACCCTGCGCGGCAGCGGGAAAACCCTCTTCCAGCGCCTTGCTGATGACGGCGTCATCGAAAACATACCATATGAGAACGGCGAAAACGCACCCGGCGGCAAACGTATGCCTTACTGGAACGAAGACGGGACAGTCCTGATGGTACCCGTGGAGAATGCCGAAGAAATGAGCAATTTCATATACCGTGAAACGCTGCTGCACTATTTCCCTGAAATGACAAAGGTACTGTACCCGACCATATCAGAAAGTTTTTGCATAGATCCGTTTGGTGTCATGATCTCCGACAGGTACAGTATTACTGAACTCATGTTTATCGATGCATTATCCTATGAGAAGCACTACAACAGGTACGGATGGACCAACGGCGACAAAGTACGCCTGATTTCAGACAGAACCCTGTTCCTGGTTGACGACAGTTACAATATCCTTGCCATATGTACCATTCCCCAGGGTGATATGAGGCTTGACGAGATCGCTTTTTACACTGATGTTGAAATAGACGGGGCGAAGCTCAATTCTGATTACCACAGGATTGTGGATACTGTTTCCGAGAACTGGGGGAAGAACGTATTCGAACTCGGTGAAGAGCGATATGATCCGTGGAATAACGGGCCACATTCCTCCTACATCCGCTTTGTGAAAATGAACGGCGAATATGTCAGCGACGGGTGGTACTGTTTGATCTCGGAATATAACCCGCAGCTTGAAATACATCCCATCGAAGCAGCTGAACAGGCCATGACGAGTGTATTCTTTTTCTCGGACAATGTGCTTATCATGGAAGACAGCGATGGTAACCGCATCTACACCAATTACCATTTTTCAGAAGGTTTATTGGTGAGTAAATATAAAAGCGTGGATGACCCCGACGCCCCGGCCAGCCGCGGGTTCTGGTTCGCCGAACACAGCAACTGGCCCAGGGTGATCTACTTCTTTACCAGGGACGGCGTTTATCTTGGACAGATAAATGTTCCGGCAGGCTGATACAGGGAAATCGTGACGATGAAAGATAATTTCGCCAAAGGGATGCACCGCAGATCCTCATCGCGGGCATCCCTTTTATGTATACCATAACATTTTCAACACAGATGCTCCTCCCTGGATCGATTTCTGCCAGAGGCCTTATAAGCTGACTTGCTTAATGCCAACACACATCTGCTTTGGATTTCCGTGGCTTTCGTCTGCCAATCGAACATTTTTATGTAAACATGAATATTATATACAAAAAGTATATTGGAGGGAGTCTGATGTTCGGAACCAATATTATGCCTGAGGCATACGCAAATATACCGATGGATGTTTTCGCAGGCAGCAAGGCAAATGAAAAAGCCGCAGAAGCTCAGAAAATTTCCTGCCATGATTTCGACATGTGCAAGCTGCAGTATTACGACCCGATGCCTATCGTCGGAGCAAGGCTCGCACATGCCTATGTACCTTTCCAGTGCCTGTGCTGCCTTTATCCGCCGATGCTGGGACTGAAGCAGGGCACCATTTTCCCGGAACTCGACAGGCCGTACGGAGCCGATCCC
>JAKOPX010000453.1 GCA_029778665.1 Bacillota bacterium
TGCGGATTTTGGAGGCGAAGTCGAAAGGTCGCTCAAAATGGTGGATGGTGTGCTGCTTCTGGTCGATGCATTCGAAGGACCGATGCCGCAGACACGTTTTGTTTTGAGAAAAGCGCTCCAGTTGAACTTAAAACCCATTGTCGTCGTCAATAAGATTGACAGGCCGGAAGCAAGGCCCGCCGAAGTGGTGGATGAAGTGCTGGACCTGTTCATAGAACTGGGTGCTGACGATGACCAGCTTGAATTCCCTGTTGTATATACATCCGCCAGGGAAGGATATGCCGTGCTCGATCCCCGCGATGAGGGACGCGACCTGGAACCCCTGTTCAGGACCATCATAGACCATGTCCCGCCCCCGGAGGGTGATGAGGACAAAACGCTGCAACTGCTTGTCTCGAACATAGATTATGACGACTATGTAGGCAGGATAGCCATTGGCAGGATCGACAGGGGCAGGGTCTGCACGGGACAGCAGGTGGCCGTATGCAAAAGGGACGGGACCGTGTCACGTGCAAAGTTAAGCCGGATGTATGTTTTTGAAGGACTCAGACGCGTTGAACGTGAAGAGGCAGGCGTAGGGGAAATAGTTGCGGTTTCCGGTATAAGCGATATCAACATAGGCGAGACTGTCTGTGATGCCGAAGTGCCCGAGCCGCTGCCCTTCGTAGACATCGAGGAACCGACCGTCAGCATGACGTTCAGCGTCAATGACAGCCCCTTTGCCGGGAAGGAAGGAACGTATGTCACGTCCAGGCACCTGAGGGACCGCCTTTTCAGGGAACTGGAGACCAATGTCAGCCTCCGGGTCGAGGAGACTGAAAGCCCGGACTCCTTCAAGGTTTCAGGCAGGGGCGAACTCCATCTCTCGATCCTGATCGAGACGATGAGAAGGCAGGGATATGAGTTCCAGGTCTCGAAGCCAAAAGTTATCCTGAAGGAGATCGACGGGGTTGTATGTGAGCCGATGGAACTGCTGATGATCGATGTACCGGAAGAATACATGGGTACA
>JAKOPX010000075.1 GCA_029778665.1 Bacillota bacterium
CACTTTCCCCTTCGGGAAACGGCAGTCAACCATGACCGCATCATCATTGACTATCTCGAGGACCTTCGGGCGCAGCGTCCACTCGGTGCAGAAGCACCTGGGCGCAAGGCCGAAGTAGCCGCAGTGCACGCCAAGGGCGTGGTTGTCGGGATCATCGATGTCCGGGAACTTGTCGATTTTTTCATGTGCAAGGGCCGCCATACCCACAAGGAACGGATAAAGGTTCGTCATCATTATGGGCTTTTCGATGGAACGGTAGATTATATATGTCGAAAGCAGCGTCAATGTGTCACCCTCACATGCCCATATGATATTGTCACGTTCAAACAGCATGTTCCATGCAAGGCACGGCGTCGTGTCACAGTTGAATGACTCGTTCAGGCAGTTTGCGCCTACACCCGCGACATCGCCGATCTCGTCGATTACTTCCTTTATGGCGATATATATCTTTACAGCTCGCAGGAATGCCATCCGGCTTACGCCTTCCTGCCTGATGTTCCAGTCCGCGCTTATCTTCAGCGCTTCCTCGTCCGTAATCTGTTTGGCCCTGTCGCCGACTGCCTTCCAACTCCTGTAGATCAGCCTGCAGCCGAACGCTTCCTCCATCGTTTCGGTGCTTTCCTTCTCCCACCAGTAGAAACGCTTGAAAATGTTGGCCTGCATTCCTTCGCCGGGCGAATCCTGGAACATGAGGAACTTTGCTCCCTGCTTCAGGCTCCGCTTCACAGCGATGGCCCTCAGGATCGTTTTTGCCATGTCTATGCTGTAAGGCGAAAATACGGTACAGCCCAGGTCACGCAAATATGTGACGATTTCCCAGTCCCACATCTCAACTGTGCCGAACCTGGATGTCAGCACGACCATGGGCAGATTATAAGCTTTCATTTCATCATTGTGGCGGAACGCCGCAAATATCAGCTGCGGAAAAACTATGGCATCCGCTTCAGGCAGAGGATCCCCGACGCACACTTCGGGAAGGAACTCCGCCACATCTCCGTAATATTCACGGAGGCGTGCCATCTGATCCTTGAACTCCTGCCTCTCGCGTTCATTGGCTTCGGCAAAATACAATGGAACCAGACGTACTTTCATTTGTCATACCCCCTGGTTTATTAAAATAAGCGATTGTTGCTGCAACTACAGGTCTGTTACCTGCTGCATGCAAAACCAGCCGTCTCAGAACGTTATAACATGCTTTATGCCTTTTGCTGCCCGTACGTTCTCGAAGGCGGCCCTGATGTCCTTCAGTTCATAGCGGTCTGTTATCATTGCCTTGACATCCAGAAGCCCCTGCGCTACAAACTCAAGAGTTGTCCTGAACTGTGCGATGCTTGACCTGGTCGATCCCGTCAGGTACAGTTCCCTGTAATGCACAAGATTGGTATCGATCGGGACAGGCTGCTTGTTTGCAGGTATACCTCCGAAGAAATTGATCCTGCCACCGTAATTCATAAGCGGCAGCATCGCAGACTGCACCTGGGGCACCGGGCATGCAGTGATGGCTATATCAAGGCCGCGCCCGCGCGTCCATTCCTTTACGAAGCCAGCCAGGTCATCCCCGCTGTAAGTCTCGATATATGGCAGTATCTTTTTGCAAAGGTCCAGCCTCTCCTGCGACAGGTCGTTCATCAGCACCGACGCCCCCGCCATATGGAGCAGCATCGCATGGCTGACGCCTATCGGTCCCGCGCCTACCACCAGTGCATATTCACCCGGTTTTACGAAGCATTTTGTAAAACCGTTGTATGCACAGGAAAGAGGTTCAGTTACCGCCGCTTCCTCGGCTGTAACACCATCGGGCAACAGCATCAGGTTCCCGCGGGTCACTGCATCTGCCGGTATTTTCACATATTCAGCAAAAGCGCCGTCCATGTTTATCCCGAACGCGCGATAGTCGTCGCAAAGATGGAAATTTCCCGATACGCAACGGTCGCAGATGCCGCATCCGATATTCGGCTGCACCGCAACCTTCATGCCTTCCCTGTAAAAAGGCACATTTTTACCGACCTTGACAATAGTTCCGGCAAATTCATGCCCCAGTGTGAGAGGATGTTCCTCATCCACACCTTTGTGGCCGTTCTGCCACATCCTTATATCGGTGCCGCATACAGCCGCCGCATCGGTCTTAAGCAGCAGTTCGCCGTCACCTATCTCCGGTATGTCTGTTTCTGTCAGCCTTATGTCATTGGGGCCGTACAGTTTCAAGCTGAGCATTCATGACCCTCCTTTACACTTACGAACAGATGCACTTACGTTCACACAGCCGGAACGGATCGAAGATCCTGTTTCCGCTGTTTATAACCTTACTATGTTTTTCGTCAGTATGGAACGGTTTCCTGCTTCGACTATGCTCACTGCCTGCCTTCCGTCCCATCCTGTCACCGCAGTTTCAGTATCGTTTATTATCGCTTCCGCAAAGGCAATGTCCTCAGCCAGATATGCATCCTCAAAAAGCGTCATCCAGCTGCTTATGAACGGAGTTGAAGTCCCGTTCTCCACTGTGGTGCATTTGACAAAATGAGCATCAGACCTGCCCACATGCAGTACACCTTTTGTTCCCACTATCTCCATCCTTGAATCATATCCGTACTGGACATAAGCTGCGCCATCTATCGAGAACTGAACTCCATTTTCAAACACGCCGTTCATCAGGACGCTGTCGTAATAATCAGGGTATTCTGCTTTTGCTTCCGGATTCCTGAAGTTGCCCGCCACAGCATACAATTCCCTGATCTCACTGCCTGCAAACCAGCGTATCGAATCGATATCGTGGCTGTTTACCTCTGCAAGTATGCCATTGGACTTTTTCAGGTCATACATCCACGGGCGGGGTTTGCTCGGACCGCGTGTACATGAATGGATCTGGACCAGGTCCCCTATCACGCCTTCGTCAAGCAGTCTCCTGGCTTCCCTGAAGTTCGCGTCGAAACGCCGCATAAAGCCTATCTGCAGCTTTACGCCATTCTTTTTGCATGCTTCGATCATTTCGTCGCATTCCTGGGTGTTCATAGCCATCGGCTTCTCGCAGAAAATATGCTTTTTCGCGTTGGCGCAATCAACAACGATATCCCTGTGCAGATTGGTCGGAGAAACTACGACTACGGCGTCTACATCCCTGTCATCAAGTACCTGCCTGTA
>JAKOPX010000454.1 GCA_029778665.1 Bacillota bacterium
ATCCCTGAACTGGATGTCGCATAAATGCCTGTACACACCATTATACGCATAAAGTTCGGAATGGTTTCCTGATTCGACGATCCTGCCGTCTTCGATAACAAGGATCGTGTCAGCCTTTTTGACCGTCGAGAGCCTGTGGGCAACGACGATGACGGTCCTGTTTTCGGTCAGTTCCTGTATCGCCTGCTGGATCCTGGCTTCCGTTTCCACGTCGACCGCAGCAGTGGCCTCGTCCAGTATGAGTATCGGAGTGTTGCGCAGCACGGCCCTGGCGATCGACAGCCTCTGCTTCTGGCCGCCGGACAGCTTCATTCCCCTTTCGCCTATCACCGTGTCGTAACCATCCGGCATTTCCATTATGAAATCATGCGCCCGGGCGATTTTCGCCGCTCTCACGATATCTTCCATCGTAGCGTTTTTGCTGCCGTATGCAATGTTCTCAGCCACAGAACCGTTAAAAAGGAAGACATCCTGCAGGACTATGCTTATCTGGTTCCGCAGCGACGACAGCGTAATATCCCTCAGATCTTTCCCGTCAAGCCTGATGCTTCCTGAATCCGGATCATAAAAACGTGCGATCAGGCTTATGATCGTGGTCTTGCCCACTCCTGTCGGTCCGACCAGCGCCACCATTTTGCCAGGTTCCGCCCGGAAGCTGATATTCCGCAGTACCGGCACATCATCCGTGTACCTGAAGCTTACATCGTCAAATTCGATCTCGCCCCTGCATCCGGTTATGTCCATGGCATTGGGACTGTCCTTAACGTCGGGCTCCGTGTCGAGCACCTCGAATACCCTGTCGCTGCCGGCAATGGCCTGCTGGAGATCTTCAGTGATCCTTGCCAGGTTGCTTATCGGCTGATAAAAGAGGTTGAGGTACAGCATGAACCCGACTATGTCACCTACCGAAATCCTGCCGTCCAGTGCCAGGTAGCCGCCGAAAAGCACGACGATGACAGTACCCATTGAACTTACCGCCTCGACGGTGGGGTGGAATATAGCGCTAAGTTTCAGCGCGTGCAGGATCGCCCGGGCATAGCTGCCCGCTTTAACCTTTATCCGTTCTTTTTCCCTGCCTTGCTGGTTGAATACCTGGATCTCCTTTATGCCGGAGATGTTGTCCTGAAGAGTCGCATTGAGTTCGGCAAGGTTCCCCTGGGCGGCCCGGAAATTGGGCCTTACCTTTTTGGCAAAGATCCAGCTGCCAAGGAGCAGGAACGGGATCGGTATCAGTGTCAGCAGCGCAAGCTGCACGTTCGTGTTGAACAGAACGACTGCCACGCCGATTACAACCAGGGCATTTCCGAACAGTTCTGGCACTACGTGTGCAATGAGCATTTCGAACGTAGCCGTATCGTTGACAGTCCTGGACATGAGCTGTCCGGTCTGCTTGTCCTGGTAGAACCTCAGTGACAGCTTCTGAAGGTGGTCATATACCTTTACCCTCATGTCTGCGACGAGGTTCCAGGCGGCCTTGTGGCTCAGGTAGCTGTTCAGGTACCTGAACAGTATCCTCAGTATGTACGTAGCCGCCAATGCCAGGGCTATGAACCTGACATTACGGAGCGAAGCTTCGCTTAACCCGTCGGTGAGGATATCGATAAGCCCGGTTATCAGCCTGGGACCGATAAGGTTGAGGACGGTGATGGCTACGATGCTCAATGCCGATATCAGAAGAAGGAACCAGTATGGTTTTGCGTATTTGACGAGTCTGATTATGTTTTTCATCGCTACCTCTCCAGCTTTTGTATTCGATTTTTTAATGATACGTATTGTATAAATTATACACGCCTTCGGACAATAAGTTAAGGTTCGGCCCGCCGGCCAAAAAAATAAGGTGAATTATGCTTCACCTTATTTTCGGAGAATTTGAGATTATGCAGTTTATATTATGCAGTTTCCTGCAGACGTTGCGTGTTTTGAACCCATCAGCCGCATTTGCTGAATCCGCAATGCTTGCAGATCACGCATCCGCCTTCATGCTCCACAGGGTTGCCGCAGTCGGGGCAGTGGGTCATATGGAGCGTATCACTAAGGCTGTATTCCCTGTTGTTTTCATTGAGCGCAGCCATATCCAGCCGTCTTTCATCGTAATCCGGAGAATTACCGGTCGGCCTTGGTATGTAATCAAGTCTGCCGGCATCCGTCATCGACTTTTTGACAACATCCTGTATCAACTTCGCATCACCGTTGCTGAAGCCGTTCTCCTTGCCATTGCCATTGCCGTTGCCGTTCTGGAGCTTCAGCACCTTTTCAATCAGCCGGCCTATAGCATCTGGACATGACAGGCGCTTAAGATCCTTCTGCCTTATGGTCGACGGACACCTGATGCCCTTAAGCTGCTCCACGATGGATTTTGCATCGATACCGGATCTCAGCGCAACCGACACGAGCCTTGCCGTAGCTTCGGACTGTGACGGACACCCGCCTGCACGCCCCGTGTTGGTAAATACTTCACAAATACCATGCTCGTCATAGTTGACGGTTATATAAAGGTTTCCGCAGCCGATCTTAACCTTTTCGGTAAATCCGGTGGTGATGTCGGGGCGAGGCCTCGGTGCGACAACAGGCATCGTTTGCTGCTGTGCAGCTCCAGCGGCGGCTTCAGACGCCGCAGCTTCAGCCTTTGCGCTTTCCTTCCCCTTGACCTGGCCTATATTCAGCACCTGCATCTCACGGCTGCCGTCCCTGTATATGGTCACGCCCTTGCAGTTTGTCCTGTAAGCAAGCTCGAATACCGCCCTTACGTCGTCGCGGGTGGCTTCGTGCCTGAGGTTAACGGTTTTCGAGACAGCGTTGTCAGTGTATTTCTGGAACGATGCCTGCATCCTCACATGCCACTCGGGAGTTATGTCATGGGCCGTAACGAACACTTCCCTTACGTGTTCCGGGATCTCCGCGAAATCGTGGATCGATCCCTTTTTCGCGATCTGCCTCATAAGGTCGTCGGAATAGAAACCTTCTTCTTCCGCGACCTTCCTGAAGATCGGGTTGACCTCGATCAGTTCGTCATTGTCCATTACGTTCCTGATATATGATATCGCAAACAGCGGTTCAATGCCGCTGGAACAGCCGGCGATTATGCTCAGCGTGCCTGTCGGTGCAATGGTCGTGGTCGTGGCGTTGCGAACCCTGATGCCGCGGTCCTTGTAGACGCTCTTGTCATAGTATGGGAATACTCCCTTTATCTCAGCCAGTTCCATTGACATCTTCCGCGACTCGCTCTGGATAAAGCCCATGACCTTTTCTGCAAGATCGATGGCCTCCTCTGAATTGTACGGGATTCCGAGCTTGCAGAGCAAATCTGCCCAACCCATGACACCCAGGCCGATCTTTCTCGTCCCCCTGGTCATCTTGTCTATCTGCGGCAGCGGATAACGGTTCACATCTATGACATTGTCAAGGAAATGTACAGCTTTCCTTACAACGTCCCTCAGTTTGTCGAAATCGACCTCTGTCCTGCCGTCGCATTCCTTCACCATCACGCTCAGGTTGATGGAGCCGAGGTTGCAGGCTTCGTACGGAAGCAGGGGCTGTTCGCCGCACGGGTTGGTGCTTTCTATCTCTCCCAGTTCGGGAGTCACATTGTCCTTGTTGATCCTGTCGAGGAATATGATGCCGGGTTCGCCGTTATTCCACGCATTGTCGACGATCATGCTGAATATTTCACGTGCGTTTTCCTTTTTGACAGGCTTGTTGGTCCTGGGATCTATCAGGTCATATTCCAGGCCCTGCTCAGCTGCCTTCATGAACTCTTCCGTAAGTGCGACGCTTATATTGAAGTTGGTTATATCCCTGTTGTCCTGCTTGCATGTGATGAATTCGCGGATGTCCGGGTGGTCCACCCTGAGTATGCCCATGTTGGCGCCCCTCCTGGTACCGCCCTGTTTAACCGCTTCAGTCGCTGCGTTGAACACCTTCATGAAGCTGATGGGGCCGCTGGCTACGCCGCCCGTGGAATTGACCGTCGCGCCCTTGGGTCTGAGCCTTGAAAAGCTGAATCCCGTGCCGCCTCCGCTTTTATGTATCAGTGCAGCGTTCTTGATCGAATCGAATATGCCTTCCATCGTATCCTCGATGGGCAGCACGAAGCAGGCGCTCAACTGTCCGAGAGGCCTCCCCGCGTTCATCAGTGTGGGCGAATTTGGCAGGAACTCCAAATTTGCCATCATGTCGAAAAATTCCTTTTCGATTCTCTTAAGTTCCGAGGAAGATACATAAGGCTTGTCTGCCGCCGCTATCGCTTTGGCTACGCGTTTGAACATCCCTTCGGGATCTTCAAGAAGTTTACCAGTTTCGTCCTTCGCAAGGTAACGTTTTTCAAGGACCTTGATGGCATTCTCAGTTAATTTCATGGTTCGGCCTCCTGAACGTAACACAATATTTAGTGTAGGTGTATTTTTCCTGGCACTGTATATTGTATCACTTTTGTAAATTTGTCGTCAAGATAAAAATAAGGGCGCCTGGCAAGCCAGTCAGTTATTGGATCAGGGCGTTCTGTACAATAACTGACTGACTTGCCAGGCACCATAATAATCGGTCATTGGGTCAATATGCGGTTACTCCTTTAGCAACGCTTCCTCACTGTAGGTGTTTCTCGCATCCCACAGTATCCACTCCTCGTAGCCTGCGTCATATACAGCCTGGATCTGCTGCCTCACCTGTTCCGGCCCATATTCCTGGTAATACTTCTTCCCGGTTTTCCTGTCTTTGAGCCACGATGCGGTGAAATCCTGCAGGTACGGCCGTACTTTCGCTTTGTAATCCTCCACCTGTGACAGCCTGTTTCTGCATTTCACAAGAGAGTGGTAGACCACTTCATAGGGCATGAGATCAGGTACATCGAACTTCACATTGTTGACTATCTGTCCGAGAGCGTAATGGGACGGATAGACCATCGGCGATATGTAGTCGATGTCCTTGCCGACGAGTTCCAGGTACTGCCCAATATTCTCCGTATCTTTCGGGCTCTCGAGGATGATGCCGAACACGTCAGCTGAAATCGGCACTTCCGTTATCTGCTGTTTCGCATAAGCCAGGAACTCGTTGATGGCCTCATATTTCGGCTTATCGTAAGCTGAAAAGTCCATCGTGGTTTTGCCTCCGCCAGGGAATCTGACATAGTCGAACTGTATTTCATCAAATCCCAGCGCTACGGCCTCTTTTGCAATACTGATGGCATAATCCCAGGTTTCCCTGTTGTAAGGGTTCAGCCATGTAATGCCGTCCTTGTCCTTCCACAGCCCGCCATTTACGTGCTTGATCGCAAGATCAGGCCTTTTCACGGAATAGACCGGATCCTTGAACACGACAAGTCTGCCGATAACATATATACCATTGTCGTGGAATTCTTTCAGTACCTTTTCGGGGTTGTATTTCTTTTTCCAGGTATTGTTCTCCCTGACCACAGGAACCTGTGATTCGTAACCTACATAACCGTCGTCATCCTTTATGTCTACCACATAGGCATTGATCTCGGTCGTATTGGCCAGTTCAATATAATACTCCAGTTTCTGTGAACTGCCCGCAGTCCAGCCGGTCAGGTAAAGTGCCTTGACCTTTATACGCTCCTTTTCCTCATTCACCGGCTGTCCCTCTGCATCTCCGGCCTCTCCCTGGTCCGGATCGTTCACGTTTGCCCCGTCTTCCGGATCTGAAGTTTCAGAGCCAGGCTCCGAAGCACCGCCGTTTTCTGTTTCTCCTGCTGAAGTTCCATCCCCTGCGGTATCACCTGATTCGGCCGTATTGCCATTATCTCCGGTATTTTCATTCATTTTCTGCCCTGTACATCCTGTGAGAAGTATCACCAGGATCAGCAGCACCGAGACCAGCCTGGCCAGTTTTCCGAGTTTCATGATTGTGCCCCCCATATCATCCTTTGTGCGGCTTTCAATATTTTATGTACACTTGTTAATTTTATAATAGGTATTTATTAGACTCAGAAATGACTTATTATTCTAAGTTACTACATAATATCACATAATACAACAAAATCCCATTAAAAAAAAGTAAAAAAAGAAATGGATTTTCAGAACAACACGTTGATAAAACCCATTATGAAACCCAGCAGCCCGCCCAGCCAGATAAGAGCATTCAGTTCTTTCCTCATCAGCGTCGTTACGATATTTTCAAGCTCTTTAAGTTCGAAATCGTTTATCCTGCTGCTGACCACCCCGGCGATGCCTACCGCGTCAAGGACGTCTTCAAGCTTTTTTGTGATCGCATCCTCATATATGTTCCAGAGATATGCCTTTATTTCAGGTATCCTGTCCTGGTGCCTGGCGATTATTTCCTTCATCGGGGTGCTGATTATCTCATCAGCTTCATCTTCGAGGAATTTTTCTATAAGCGGCCCTGACCTGCTGGCGATCAGATCGTTTATCTTCCTGGAAAATGGCTGTTTCATGGAATTGAGCGCGCTGGAAGTTATCGACTTCAATATCGGTTTTGTCTTTGCCATTATCTCTTCATAAGCATAGTCGACTATGGTCTTTCCAATATCCTGTTCGACAGCCCTCCTCGCTATGGTCTGTGCCAGCACATCCTTTGCGTTGTCCAGTCTCTCACGGAGCCTGTCCTTTTCAACGAACTTCCCGATAACCGATCCGACCGTATCGCCGGAATTGCTGTATTTGTCGATCAGTTCGTCCAATTTTCTGCTGAAATGTTCCTTCATCGATCCGGAAAGCAGAGTCGCTTTCAGTGTATCCTTGTTTATGAGTTCCCTGCTGATAACGTCCCCTATCGATTGTGCCAGCCTCTCCCTTTCTTTCGGGATCAGGCCTGGTGTGAAAGGAAGCCTGAACTTGCCGATATATACCGGTTTCAATGGCCGGAACAGCATCCTGATTGCCAGGCTGTTGGTTATGAGTCCTATAAGTCCGCCGACAAGCGGAGCAATGATTATCTGTATGTCCATAATCTTTCCTTTCCCTGATTGGCCGGATTTCAGCATATATTATATTTTATCGTTTTTTGGCTGCCTTTGGTGCTGTGTGCGCAAAATTTCAACAATTCCCGAACAGCCTGCGCCGAATAAGCGGCCTGTAATTTATACGGTCATTCATTAATATTAACGAAACAATGAGTTTTTTGTCTTTTGGCATTTCCTATGCAAAGTTTGTTTTTAGCGGGATCACAGATATGGAAGCCATATGCGCGTTATGGTAACATAAAACTGATGTGTTTTTGTGCAGTAATGCACTTAGTCCTCAGGGTGGTTATTTACTCTTCACTGTCGGAGAAAATAAACACATCAGCGTGATTAACATCATTATCAGCCGAAAAAGCAGAAAGCAAACGAAAGGAGTTCTTTATGATCAGCGTAAAGGGAAAATGGGCACTGGTTACCGGAGCAGCAAGAGGCATAGGTTACCTTGCCTCGATATTCATGGCACAGCAGGGATGCAACCTGGTGCTGCACAGCAGATCGAGGGAGCATACGAAAAAAGTGCTCTCCGAAGTACGGGCGCTGGGCGTCGAAGCATACGATGTGGAGGCAGAACTGACTGATGCCGCAGCAATCGAGAAAATGTTCGACGAAATAGAGAAAAAAGGTACACAGATAGACATCGTACTGAACAATGCAGGATTGCAGCCAGGCTATCGTACAGACTATTTTGCCACGCCTGTTTCGGATTTCACGACAGCTTTCTGGGTCAATACCATTGCTCCTGCCATGATCTGCTACAGGTTCCTGCCTGGAATGATAGAACGCGGCTTCGGCCGTATCGTAAACACAACCAGCGGTATCCGCAATGAACCGCAGCAGGCCGGGTATTCCGCCGCAAAGGCAGCACTGGACAAATTCACCACGGACCTTGCCACAACAGTGGACGGTACTGATGTTATCATCAGCCTTACTGATCCCGGTTGGTGCAGGACCGACATGGGCGGGCGGCACGCACCCAACTCTCCTGAAAGTGCCCTTCCAGGTGTAGTTGTCGGAGTGTTCGTCAATGACAGGAAAAGCGGAAGGCTTTTCGCTGCACAGGATTTCACCGGCATGACTCTGGAGGAAGCCGTTGAAAAAGCAGAAAAACAACAATAACCGAAAACACAGTCAGTTCGATGGAAGCCCTTTCTTACTATTTACAGAGGAGTGTCGCTCTTGCGAACGCGTGGCACTCCTTTTTTATAGAAGAAGTAACAGTTTCAAGGGAGTTGACCGGACCCATTCAAACACGTGACACTCCTCTGCCACTGAGGAGTATCTCTTACCGAGGAGTGTCACTGCTATTTCAAACGCGTGACATTCCTCTTCCATAAAGGATTACCCGTTTCAGAGGAATGTCACCGGACCTCTGAAATGCAAAAACCCCGCCTTTTGAGCGAGGTTTTTGCCTGGCTCCTCAAGTAGGACTCGAACCTACGACCCTGCGGTTAACAGCCGCATGCTCTACCGACTGAGCTATTGAGGAATAAATTTCTGGCGGAGACCTATTTTCCCGGGCCGTCTCCAGCCAAGTATCGTCGGCACTGAGAAGCTTAACTTCCGTGTTCGGGATGGGAACGGGTGTGTCCTTCTCGTTATATCCACCAGAAACCTGTATAAACTTTTCAGATGCTGCCGATCTGATATTTCACAAACCGGTGTCTGCACCCTCAAAACTATATAATGC
>JAKOPX010000455.1 GCA_029778665.1 Bacillota bacterium
TGATCGATGACATCTATCTTTTTGCCGATACTGTTGAGCAGTTCCACAAGGCGAGACACTGTCAGCCTGTTGTTGTTGAATACATGATATATATCGGCTTTGTTTTCATATTTCTGAATTATTTTCCAGACAGCTTCACAGCAAAGGTCCACCGGTGTGAGATCCACTTCGGTTTCCAGTATGTTATCAGGTATGACGCCGGATATTATAATGCTGCGGATCCTGTTGTAAAACAGGTTTTCATCGCCGTTCTGCAGGAATACTCCGTCCGAAAACCTCCCGGTCAGGTTTCCCACCCTGAAGATACCGGCGTTCAGGTTATTCCCCGATATCCTGTCCACGATGATCCTCTCGGCCATGATATTGCTTTTAATGTAAATATTATCTTCAGGGAAGCTCCCCATGTATATGTCGCTCTCAGAGAATCTACATGTTTCTCCGGACCGGCTTTCAAAAATGCCGGCCACGCTGACGGTCGATATATGGCTGAGCTGCAGGCCGAAAGTTTCCGCAAAAACCGCTGCCTGCTCGGTACCGTAACAGTTCGTCTTTTCGAACAGCCGGCTGTCGCCATAATGCTTGACCAGTGCGCCCGAATGTATCACGCGCCTGACCCTGCCTCCCAGGCTCCTGTACTCGTCGTCGCCAAGACCGAATTTTTCAAGTGTGAAATCTCCCAATACGACATGTATCCTGTTCCTGGCTGACTGTACAAAAGTCCGCCCGAAATAGAACTCCAGCCTGTCAAGCAGCCTTTCCTCCGCGCCTGGCCGGTCTTTCCCCCTTACAAGGCAATAGACGTCCGCGGCTGAACCGGTGATGATCCCATGCAGCAGGTGAGACCCCAGGAATCCCGTAGCGCCTGTAAGCAGTACATCGCCCGCGTAAGATACATTGCCGAATGACACCGGCGAAAATCTCATTATCCCTGCATCGCTATCCGTATCCTGTCCGGATGCGCCGGCGCCCGGAGCCCTGCCGGCGATCTTTGTGAAAATTGTTAAGAATTGCATAAAAAATGATCGCATTGTCCCGGGATCATTCCGGCTTGCTGTCATTTCAGCGTTACTATGGTCACTCCGGTCTCTCCTTCACCGTACTGGCCGAGCCGGAAGCTTTTGACATGATGGTTCTTCTTAAGGAACTGATGGACACCGCTCCTGAGAGCGCCGGTGCCTTTGCCGTGAA
>JAKOPX010000456.1 GCA_029778665.1 Bacillota bacterium
AGGGTCATGGAGCAGCGCACCGGCCAGCGCCGTTTTCTGCCTCATTCCGTGGGAATAGCTCTTGATCAGGTCCGCAGCCGCATCCCTGAGATTGAACATCTCCAGGAAGTACTCGATCCTCTCTTTTCTCTCCGATGCAGGCACCTGGTATACATCTGCCATGAAATTCAGATATTCAAGACCTGTCAGGCGCTCGTAAAGGATCGGTTCGTCGGGCACATACCCGATCTTCCTTTTGGCCTCCAACGGCTCTTTCGCTATGTCTGTGCCGTCTATGGCGATAGTTCCGGTGTCAGGGTTCAGAAGCCCCACGATCATTTTGATCGTCGTGGTCTTCCCGGCGCCGTTGGGTCCGAGAAAGCCGAATATCTCTCCCCTGTTGACTTTCAGATCAAGCCCGTCCACAGCCTTGACCTGACCCTTGTTGTAGCTTTTGGACAAATTACGGATTTCGATCATGGATATACCTCCTGCAAGGGATGCATTGCAAAGCCGCATATATATTACCATATTGCCTCCTGCCATGTCATTATACGAAAAAAATAAACGATTTGGTATGACAAGGCCCGGGTCCCTTTCGCAGGCGCCCGGAAAGCATCATTTCCTCATAGCACCGATATGTACCAGGGATATGGAAGATATGTCGAATGGGGATATGGAAGACGTGACTTTCCGGGATATGGAAGATATGCAATCCCGGGTATACGGCATCTGCACCGGGTGCATCGTTCAAAGGGTCCAGGGGTTAGTTCAGGCCTGTTCGGGAGAAAGCTCAGGCCTATTCGAGCACGATGTACGACGCTCCGTCGATCCTGATCATCTTGTCGCTGGTCAGGCTTTCGGTTATGATCTCATAGTCTTTGGTTATCACATCCACCGCCATGCCCATGTATGACGTGAGGATATCCCCAGCCCCGATGCTGTGCTGTATGTTCTTCCCGAGTATCTTGATCATGCCGGGTATCTTATCTATATTTTTCAGCGTACCTTTCTGCTTTATCAGCTCCCTCATGAAATAGAGCTGGTTCTTTTTTCTTCCCACATCGCCTATATCGAACAATGTGCCGTCTTCCCTGTAGCCCTGCCTGAAGCGAACGAAGCCTTCCGCGCCGTGGCCGTCGAGATGC
>JAKOPX010000457.1 GCA_029778665.1 Bacillota bacterium
GCAGTAAAGGCCTTGCTTGATATGGATAAAGTTAAGCTGGATGGCGACCAACTGCTTGGCATAGATGAACAGCTTAAAGCACTCCAGCAGTCAGACCCGTACCTTTTCGGAGATTCCAAAAAAATCGGTGACGGCACAAACCCGCCAGGTGCCGGGAACCCTGAAGTGAACCCGTGGAAGAAGGAAACCTGGAATCTGACCTTGCAGGGGAAAATCCTGAAGGAGGACCCGGCTAAGGCAACACGGATGAAAGCAGAGGCGGGAATAAAATAATTTTATGAGGTGATAAGAAATGCCAGCAACTAAAACCATAATCAGTGACGTTATTGTTCCTGAAGTTTTTAACCCGTATGTAATCGAGCGTACAGCAGAACTATCCGCTTTTTACCAAAGTGGTATCATTGCAAGAAATGAGAATCTGGACGTACTAGCAAGGTCCGGTGGCAAACTTATCAATATGCCGTTCTGGGAGGACCTTGAAGGTGAAGATGAGGTGCTTTCCGATAGCACAGCACTGACCGTTGGCAAGATTACTGCCGACCAAGACGTGGCAGCTCTGTTGACCCGTGGCCGTGCGTGGAGCGTAAACGACTTAGCAAAAGCATTGTCCGGCGATGATCCGATGGCCGCAATAGGTGATCTGGTGGCTGCATACTGGGCAAGGAGATTCCAGGCTATATTGATTAAGACCCTTGATGGCATTTTCGGTCATAAAGATACAGGAATGGACGCCAACAAACACGATATTTCCGGCGCCTCTGATGCCGAGGAAGATGATGTTATCAGCGCAAAGACCGCAGTTGATGCAATCTACAAACTGGGCGACAATGCCGATAAATTGACCGGCTTTGCTATGCACTCCGCTACGGTAGCAAAGCTTACGAAGGATGACCTGATTGAAACTATTCCTCCGTCTGAAGGGAAACCGGCAGTCAGGACCTTCCTGGGCAAGCCTGTTGTAGTGGATGACAGCCTGCCGGTATCTAACGGAGTATACACAACCTATATCTTCGGCGCCGGCGCCTTTGGCTGGGGCGAAGGTGGGGCTCCTGTACCGGTAGAGACCGCAAGGGACGCTCTTGCTGGAGATGACATTCTCATTCACAGGAGGCATTTCATCCTGCACCCGAGAGGAGTTGCCTTCCAGAATAAAGTTGTAACGGGCGCAACGCCGAGCAACGATGAACTTGCCGAACCTCAAAACTGGAGGCGTGTGTATGAGCCTAAGAATGTGAGGATCGTGCAGTTTAAGCACCGGCTGGAGAAGGTAGAATAAAACGAGAGGGCCTTTGCGCCCTCTCGCCCATTAATTGAGGTGATTTTATGGCAGTTGATATAACCGGATTTAACCGCATGCGCAGACAGCAGGCAGAAAAAGCTAAGAAGGAGGCGGAGGCACAATGTCAGAAAGCTACTGCACAATCGAATACGCAGACGAATATTTCGCAGGACGCCTCCACGCCGAAAGCTGGGGCGAAACCAGCGACGCAGACAAAGAAAAAGCCCTCCGGCAGGCAACAAAAGAAATAGACCGGCAGCTTCTCAAGGGGCGCAAGGCAACGGATACCCAGGAGCTGGCCTTCCC
>JAKOPX010000458.1 GCA_029778665.1 Bacillota bacterium
CCGGCAACAGAATCAGCATTTTCTGAATACCTTGCGGTAACCAGCTTCAGTTCGGAGGCCGTCGTTTTTAAGCCAGTATTTATCTGTGAAAGGGCTTGCCGAAACTCGCGTTCACCAGCAAGCTCAACTTTTGCTCCGATATTAGTTGCCATATCAAATCACATCCTCAGGGATTAATAAATCAGGACTTGAAGGCTTATCTAATCCCATTAAAATTCGATAGTCTTTGTATCGCTCATCGATTTCCCTTATTGTTTTTCTGCCTGCTTCCTTTTCGGATAGATTAAGTAGCGCCGTTCCAATATTCCGCATCCGGACAACAAGCGGCCGCACATTATCTATTACTCGCTCTGCTTCGTCCCAGTCATCTTCTTCTGCGCGGCCGCTCGCAAGTTTTTTTCGATTTCCTCAACTTCCTGGACAGCTTCCTGAGGCAGGCCTTCAAGCATGGCTTCGCGGACTTTGTTTGTGAACTCGGTAATTTTGTTAATGCCAGCGAGAAGTCTTCCAAGGTGTTTCTCGTCTTGGATCAGAGACTTCTTTGCATCAGGGTGATCCTCGTTCCACATTTCTGTGGCTTCGTTAATCATCAGCAGGCCAATCTCTTTTGCGGCTTTGATATTTGAAAATGCGTTCAGTATGTCATCCATGTTCTGGTACTTTTCGATGCAAGCCTCAAGCACATTGAGGTTGAAAATCATGTGCCGCTCGGTGTCGAGCGTGATAGGAATGCCGTATTTGCCCATAATAAAAAGGGCAGGATAAACCTGCCCCATCCACCTCCCTTTGATTATTCACCGGCACCTATGTTCAGCCTCTTATTAAGCCAGGCCTTGGCCTGTGCGAGTGTATCCGCTGTGATCTCTTCCTTCCAAACTTCATCAACTCGCCTCATGATTTTGCCTTCGATGCCGGGGGTCTGCCAGGAAATGCTCTCGCCCTTTGACTGAGCACTCTCATTAGGTTCCGCAAACTGAACCTTTGCAAAGAGTATAGCGCGATATTTCCTGACGTTGTTTTTCACCTTCGGAACTATGAACCCGAAACCAAAATAGCCGGGCATATCCTGGGTGGCGCTCTTGAGTACACTTACAGTGGTTTCCCCATCAATGGCCTCTTCCTCAATTTCGCTCCCAAGCCATTCAGCTTTTACTTCATCGGACAGATCGTCCGGCGTGAAGTTAAGTGTGCCATCAATGAACTCTCTGACCCTTTCGGCTATTCCGTCATCGGCATATAAAGGCGCATCGGCGATATTCAGGCTCATTTCAACGCTGATCGCCTTTGCCGCTACCTTCCCGGTGCCGTATATATATGTGCCAGCCGCTTCATCCTCAACAAGAGGCGCATATACAGGATATCTCAAGCCTATCTGTGCCAAATCTTATCACTCCTTTCATTCTGCATATATCTTCAGGTCCATATCAATGGATCTGCCCATCTCTTCTAGGACTCGTTTCTTTGCTCGGTTTACCGCCGGGCGCA
>JAKOPX010000459.1 GCA_029778665.1 Bacillota bacterium
ATGCGTCCGTATTATCCGGGTATTCTCATTATTCTGTGCCGAGCAGCGCGTCCCTGAGTTCCTCCACCGTTCCAACCAGCATCGCAGCGCCGGCCTCCTGGAGTTCCTCACGGCTGCCGTAGCCGAACAGCACTCCTATGCAGTCCAGTCCTGCCCTGCGCGCGCCTGTGACGTCGTGCTCCCGGTCGCCGACCATGACTGCCGCCGAAGGATCATCGATGCCTGCCTTTTCAAGTGCGTACAGGATCACATCGTCCTTTGTGATCCTCGGCCCGTGAAGTTCGGCTCCGCAGACCCAACGGAAGTATTTCCTTATGTCGAAATGCCCGAGTACGACTTCCGCGAACACTTCCGGTTTCGCAGTCGCAACGAGCAGCTGCTTCCCGTGCTCCGCAAGCTCTCCGAGCAGGACGTCCATGCCCTCGATCAGCCGGTTTTCATATATCCCCGTTTTGCTGTAATATTCCCTGTATTTCTCGATCGCCTTCAGCGTCATTTTCTCATCGAAGCCATAGTATTTCGGGAACGATTCCTTAAGCGGCGGTCCGATGAATTTACGCAGTTCGTTCAGATCACCTGCATGTATCCCGAAATGCTCCAGGGCATAAGCCACGGACTTCGTGATACCCTCCGCCGGATCAGTAAGGGTCCCGTCAAGGTCGAACAGGATGTACTCTTTGTGTTTCATCATATTTTCCTTTGCCACGTGTTGGATATTCTGCTGGTTATTATGATCATCTATTATAATACATGATTTCCCTGCTGTCATGATATTGGCCCGTCCTTCCGCCTGAACCGGCGGTCCGTGCTGGAATTATTTCGGATTCTGTGCTAAATAGATGTCGAATTTTGCAGGAACATTGGCATGATTGTCGAAATACTTAAATGCAGGTAAATGTTTATCAGAACAGATAAACCGGCCTGCTGCTCCGATCCTTTGGCAGGTTAAGACAAATGACCGGAACGGTAAGGTGAAGCCATGGATATCATAAAAAACGATTTTTTAAGGATCACCAGACAGCCAGACGGCGTGTATGTCGAAACTTTCAAAAAGGGGCTTTCCATCAGCGATTTCAATATCCTTGTGTCAAATTA
>JAKOPX010000460.1 GCA_029778665.1 Bacillota bacterium
GCTGCACAGTGGCAAATCAGAAATGTGAGCAGAGATAACGGGCTGAAAAGCTTTGACAGCGGGAGGAAATACTCCTCTCGCTGTTATTATGTCCGCGCCTGTTTTTTGAGTGCGGTCTGCGGATCCATGAAACAGGGAACAAAGGAAGGCATTTTAACGGAATGGGGAGTAGGAAATGATCCACAAATTCAGGATGCACGGAACGAATATCGTGCTCGATGTCAACAGCTGTGCCGTGCATGTTGTCGATGATATTGCATATGAAATGATCGACAAACTTGAAAAACCGGATGATTCGATTTTGGAAGAATTTTCGGCCAAATACGGCAGCGAAGCAGCGGAAACCCTTTCGGAACTGAGGGAACTGCAGCGTGCCGGCCAGCTGTTTTCAGAAGACGTATTTGAAGATTATCTTGCAGAAAATCCTGTATTCACTGTAGGAGAGCCTGTAGTAAAGGCACTTTGCCTGCATGTTGCCCACGACTGCAACCTCAGGTGCAGGTATTGCTTTGCGTCCACTGGCGATTTTGGGACAGGAAGATCTCTGATGCCGGTTTCGGTGGCAAAGCGTGCCATTGATTTCCTGATCGAAAAGTCTGGAAGCAGGCGCAACCTTGAAGTGGATTTCTTCGGAGGCGAACCCCTGCTGAATTTCGATGCGGTCAGGGAAACAGTGTTTTATGCTCGGATGAGGGAGAAGGAAACAGGCAAGAATTTCAGGTTCACGATCACGACAAATGCCGTATTACTGAATGATGAACATAAAAAATTCATCAACGAGCACATGGGCAATGTGGTGCTGAGCCTTGACGGAAGGCCTGAAGTCAACGACAGGATGCGCTTCAGGGCCGACGGCCGGGGCACCTATGCCGATGTGCTTCCCAAAATCAGGGACATGGCCGAATCAAGAAACCAGGACAATTACTATGTAAGGGGAACATTTACCAGGGCAAACCTGGACTTTGCAAAAGATGTACTGCACCTGGCCGACCTCGGGTTCAAACAGATCTCGGTGGAGCCCGTTGTCGCCGCGGGGGATACCGGGCTCGAC
>JAKOPX010000461.1 GCA_029778665.1 Bacillota bacterium
ACAGGCTTATGATGCATTGTTTGAAACTGGTGTATTAGATACAGAAATGCGGAAGCTAAACATTAATACAGGAAAGATTACGGTTATTAAATCATAATGCCTGACTGAGTTTGATGGAACTAGAACATGCACGAAGCATAGGAAAAGTGGTGAGGGTACATGGCTGAAATCTGGGAACGGCAACCGGGTGAAAGCAGCAAGGCATATGCTGCTTTTTGCATATACAGGGACATGGGACCTGACAGAAGCATCGAAAAAGTGTACGAAAAGAGGTCAAGAAGAGGACCGTTAAGCCGCCTAAAGCACTGGTCCGTGAAACATAACTGGGTAGAACGTGCAAATGCATATGACGATTACCTGGAACGCAAAAAGCGCGAAGAAAAGGAGAAGGCCATCCTTGAGATGGCAGAGCGCCATGCAAGGCTGGCTATGGCGTTCCAGCAAAGGGTGGCGCAGCGATTGCAGGAGATTGACCCGGCGGAGCTAAGCCCGGCGGATATGGCAAGGTGGCTTGATATTGCAACAAAGCTGGAGCGCTTGAGCCGCGGCGAGCCAACCGAGATAGGCAAGCAGGAGGTCCAGGGGCAGGTGACACAGAGGTATGAGTACGATATTACGCACAGAGTTGAGCAATACGCAGATGTCTACCGCCAGCTTGCACGACGAGGCGTATTTCGCAGCAGTAATGAGGGCGACGATACTGGAAAACCCTTGGATACCGCATGATCCAACGCCAAAGCAGGCAATGTTCCTGCTTATGCCGGATTTGGAAGTGTTTTACGGTGGGGCTGCCGGCGGGGGGAAATCCGACGCCTTGCTAATGGCGGCTTTGCAGTACGTCGAGGTACCAGGTTATGCTGCTATTCTTTTCCGAAGGACTTACACAGACTTGGCGTTGCCGGGGGCACTCATGGACCGGGCGCATGAATGGCTGCAGGGAACAGCAGCAAAATGGAGTGAGAAAAATAAAACATGGACGTTTCCCTCCGGGGCCACTTTGAGTTTTGGGTATTTGGAAAGCGAAAACGATAAGTACCGCTACCAGTCGGCCGAGTTTCAATTCATCGGCTTCGATGAGCTTACACAGTTTACCGAAACACAGTATCGCTACCTTTTCTCCCGGCTCCGGCGGCTGGAGGGTTCAAGCATACCGCTCCGGATGCGGGCGGCGTCA
>JAKOPX010000462.1 GCA_029778665.1 Bacillota bacterium
AAAAAGAGGGCAGGTAATACTGATCCTCGAAGCTATGAAAATGGAAAATGAGATAGTAGCACCTGCAGATGGAACAGTAGTACAAATCCAGGCCGTCAAGGGGGCATCGGTAAACGCTGGAGATGTCCTTGTGGTGCTCGGACAGTGAGGTGAAGATATGTTTCTTGATGCTGTAAGAACAATATTACAGGATTCCGGATTCGCTGCACTTACCTGGCAGCATTGCGTAATGATCGTTTTGGCATGTGTTCTCGTATACCTGGCGATAGTAAAGAAGTTTGAGCCGCTTCTGCTGCTGCCGATAGCTTTTGGAATGCTGCTGGCAAACCTGCCCCTGGCAGGGCTGATGGCAGGACCGCAGGAGGGTTCGGATGGGCCTGGAGGCCTGTTGTACTATCTGTACCAGGGAGTCAAGCTTGGAATATACCCGTCGCTGATTTTCCTCGGTATCGGGGCAATGACGGATTTCGGACCGCTGATCGCAAGGCCGTCCAGCCTTTTCATGGGCGCAGGAGCACAGTTCGGAATCGTGGCGGCGTTCATGATCGCGCTGGCAACGGGCCTCTTTACGCCCCAGGAAGCAGCTTCCATAGGAATAATCGGAGGTGCTGACGGTCCTACCGCCATTTACCTGACGACCAGGCTTGCGCCTAACCTTTTGCCGGCGATAGCTATAGCTGCATATTCCTACATGGCGCTTATACCGATGATCCAGCCGCCGATAATGAGGCTGCTTACCACGAAGAAGGAAAGAGAAATAAAGATGGAGCAGCTGCGCGATGTTTCGAAGCTTGAAAGGATAATATTCCCGATAGCTGTCACCATATTCTGCGTATTGCTGCTGCCTTCTGTCGCTCCGCTTATTGGTATGCTGATGCTCGGCAACCTGTTCAGGGAGTCAGGAGTCGTTGAAAGACTGTCGAATACGGCGCAGAACGCGTTGATCAATATCGTTACGATTTTCCTGGGAGTAACTGTCGGCGCCACTGCTAACGGAGAGAACTTCCTGAGACTCGAGACGATAGGGATAATCTGCCTCGGACTGGTGGCATTCATGTTCAGCACAGTTGGCGGACTGCTTATAGGTAAGCTCATGTGCTGGCTCTCAGGCGGAAAGATAAACCCGCTGATCGGATCGGCAGGCGTTTCTGCCGTGCCTATGGCTGCGAGGGTTTCGCAGATCGAAGGACAGAAGGCGAATCCGACCAACTACCTCCTGATGCATGCCATGGGTCCGAACGTTGCCGGCGTTATAGGCTCTGCTGTCGCAGCAGGCGTCCTGCTGGCACTGTTTGGCTGATAAACGGGCCGGCATAGTGGATCCGGCAATATAAAAACTTTACGATATCCTGGTAAACGGGACGGCACTGCCGTCCCGTTTCTATTTGGTCAAGGGGGACAGTCCTTCGCCGGGGGGGACAGTCTTTTACATCGGAGGACGGTCCTT
>JAKOPX010000463.1 GCA_029778665.1 Bacillota bacterium
CATGTTCCCGACGGCACACTGCCAGCGCCAGTCGTCTGCTATGGTGGTCAAACCTATGGTCGGCTGCCCGTTGATGGTAGGATATTTTTCCTTGTAAGCCTTGATCAGGTCTTCCGCATCCTGCAGGGTCTTGAGCTGCGGATATCCGAACTCCCTTACGACAGCATGCTGGATCCAGAAGCCCATGTTGGGAGTCCATCTCTCACCACCTACGCCATAGCAGCCGAGATAGTAAATATGAGGATCTTCCGGTGTGTATCTGAGTCTTACCAGGTCTTCGCCGTACAGCTTCTTCACGTTCGGTCCGTATTTCTCGATGTACTCATCCAACTGTATGTACGCACCGGCTGCAATAAGCTGGTTCTGCTCCTGTCCTCCGACATAGATCAGGTCGGGATATTCGTTGCTGGCGATCATAAGACCGACCTTCTGGGAAAGTTCACCCACCGGCCATTCCTGCTTGATCGTCACGCCAGTGAGCTCGGTGATCTTCTTAGCGACCGGGCTCTCCCAGTTTTCGTAATTGCCATTCGGCAACTTGAGGAACATGGTGAAAGTAATCGGTTCCTTCGACATTACCGGAACCCCGTCCGAATCACCGGAAGGAGTCGTGTCCACAGGACCTGCAACACCACCGTCAGCCGGTTTGTCCGGGCCGGCCGTTTTCTGTCCGCAGCCCGCCATCACCGAAAAGCACAGGATAACAACAAGCATCATACAAAGATACTTTTTCATATACATCCTCCTTTTTTATACTAAACCCACGGGCCCGTCGGGTTTAATACTATGCAGGTTTTTGCAGGGTTTCGATTATCAGGTCTTCGCCGGATGTGATTCGTCATTCCTTTACGGATCCAATTGTCAATCCGATCACGAAATATTTCTGCAGGAACGGATAGACCACAAGAATTGGCACGGCTGCGACTATCGTTATTGCCATGCGTATCGACTGGGGTGATACGAAGCTTCTTCTTGCCAATGGCGAATTGGGGTCTATACGGCTGGCATCCTGGGCAGCAGAAGTATTGGTGAGAACTTTCATCAGTTCGTACTGCAGGGTGCTCAGTTCCGGCTTGCTGCTCGCATACAGGTATGTATCCATCCATGAGTTCCACTGGCTGACTGCAACAAAAAGCGCTACGGTAGCAATGACTGGCTTGCACAGCGGCATAACGATCTTTCTGAATATGGCAAAGTCATTGGCCCCGTCTATTTTTGCCGATTCCTGCAAACTGTATGGCAAATTATCTATGAACGATCTGACTATTATCATATTGTAGGTATTTATCAGGCCGGGCAATATATACACCCAAAACTTTCCTATAAGCCCCAGGTGCCTCAGATTCATGTAGTCCGGTATCAACCCGCCCGATACGTACATGGTGATGACAAATACCAGCGTAAAGAACTTCCTGTATATAAATTCCTTCCTGCTCAGCGCATAGGCAAGCATACAGGTGCTGACCGTCGACAGCAGCGTCCCGATGACGGTCCTCAGGACAGATATGAGGAAAGCATGGGTCAGGTTGCTGTATTTGAATATCTCCCTGTAATTGTCCAGCGTGAATTTCCTCGGTATTATATGGATGCCGCCCCTCATTGTATCAACGGATTCATTTAGTGAAATGGCCAGCACGTTGAGGAACGGATACAGTGTAATGACCAGTGTAAAGGCCATTACCAGGTATATGAATATATCGAACACCACATCAAAAGCTTTTTCCCTGATTCTCATCAACGCGGCACCTCCGTCAGATTATCTGGCCACTGCCGATCCTTTTAGCCAGCCTGTTTGCAAATATTACCAGCACAATACTTACTACTGACTGGAACATACCGATGGCAGTGCCATAAGAGTATCTTGCCATGGAAATCCCGTAATTGAGGGCATACAGGTCAATGGTCCTTGAATAGTTTTCCACGATATGGTTCCCCAGCAGGAACTGGCGCTCAAAGCCGACCGACATGAGCCAGCCTATATTCATAATCAGCATTACTATCAGGGTCGGCGTGATTCCCGGTAATGTCACATGCCATATCTTCCTCAGCCTTCCGCACCCGTCGACGCGGGCAGCTTCATACAGTTCCTGGTCTACTCCCGTGATTGCTGCCAGGTGGATGATCGCGTACCATCCAACTTCCTTCCACATGTCCGCGGCGATATAAATAAACCAGAAAGCTTTCGGCATCGACATGAACGGCACGGGCCTTTCCAGCCCGAACACTTTCATAAGTATGTCATTGACCACGCCTCCGTCTGTTGAAAGCATCTGCGTGATCATGCTTGCGGCGATTACCCACGATATGAAATGCGGCAGGTATGATATCGTCTGCACGGTTTTCTTGAATGCCATGTTCCTGACTTCATTGAGAAGAAGTGCGAAAACTATGGGTGTGACAAACCCGATGGTAATGCCAAGGAAACTCATCGCCAGCGTGTTCCTGAGAGCTATGTAAAAATCCTGTTCCCGGAACAGTATCTTGAAGTGCTCCAGCCCCACCCACTCCTGTTCAAAAATCGGCTTGCCTGGCTTGTAGTTCTGGAAAGCCATCGTCCATCCGTAGAGCGGCAGATACCTGAATATAATGACCCAGATGAAAAAAGGCACGGACATCATCAGGAGGTACTTCTGGTCCGCCAGCGTCCTGAAATGCCTCGAGATCTTGCTCTTGGTTGTGACCGTCCTGTGCAGTTCGAGTTGACTGTTCATTGCCTGCCCCACCTATACATTACTTAAATTATGGAAACACCTAATGACATCATTATTTTACAGAACGGCCGCAAATAAATGTACCCGTTGAATTTTACATAATTCCTTAGAAAATTAGACATTTTCACCAGGATATTTTTCTTTCCTGAATTCAGATGTGCTGATACCGACATTCTTTTTAAACTTGTAGTAAAAATAATCTATATTCCGGAAACCTGTCTTCAACGCTACATCTCTGGCCCTGTATCCCTGGAGCAGCAGCCGTTTTGCATGTTCGATCCTGATATTCTCAAGGTAGGTGTTGAAACGGCAGCCTGTGTGCTGTTTTATGACCTTCCCGAGGTAACAGCTGTTGTAGCCGAAAAGGCTGCCCAGCATTTTAAGGGTGAGATCCTGCTGGTAGTTTTCATCGATATATCTTATTATCCTCTTGATCACCGTCTGGGGATCCGCATCGGAAATGGCCTGCGATAATATCTCGATCTGTGCGGCAATGTAAGCCTCCAGCTGGCAGATATCCTGCCTGTCGTATATGCCCGCGACCCGTTCGTCATCCGGGGGCAGTTTCGCAGAAAGCGCGGGGTACCTGGCCAGGGCTTTTGCGTAAACCGCATTCAGCAGGTTGGAGCAAATACCATATATTTTCATCTCGGAATATTTCCTGTCCCTGAGGACCCTGCAGATCCAGGCAGCCAGTTCCCTTATCCGCCCCGTATTCGTCACTTCCGCCGCCGCATACAGGCTTTCGATGCTCCTTGCGATATCTATCTCGTACCTGGCTTTATCAGCTTCGCATGGATCGCAAAAGATGCTGTCATCTTTCAGTTCATCCCAGCTGAGTATTTCCGTATTGTCAAAATAGAACCTTTTATCCAGCAGCCTGACGGCATCTGCATATGAACTGCCGATGTATACGATACCGTCTGCTTTCCGCCCGACAGCTATTACCGTCTGCAGCCGGTGATTTGAACGCAAATGATCCACAGCCTCCTTCAGCAGCCTGGCACTCCTGTCGATATCGCTGTCGGCAAAAACTATGCACATTTTGCCGTCCATATCGAATACAAAGCTGTCATTCCTGCTGTCCCTGAAAAGCAGCGCATCTGTTTCCCTGATGATCGTGTCCAGGCTGTACCCGGCAGATTCTCCCGCAAAATGCACGAGGGCTGCCTGGAAAAACCGGGAACCCGCCATTCCCAAGGCTTTACTGTCCCACTCAGCAAATTTTTCACTGTCGCCCTTCATCAGTGCCCTGACCATGGAATCCCTCGTGAGCACCTGGGCTTCGCTGAGGCTTTTCCGGACTTCCTTCTCCCTGTGTATCTCTTCCCGCAGCTGTACCAGGTTCTGTATCAGTTCCTCCTCGTCCACCGGCTTGAGCAGGTAGGAATCCACACTGAGCTGGATCGCCTTTTTTGTATAAGTGAAATCCGAATACCCGGTAAGTATTATGAACCTGGAAACTGCACCGTTCTGCCTGGCTGCTTCTATGAATTCCAGTCCGTCCATCTCCGGCATCCTGATGTCCACGAGTACGAGATCGGGCTCAAGCCTTTTTATCATCTCCAGTCCTTCGATCCCGTCGGCGCATTCACCGCAGATCCTGTATCCGTATTCATCCCACCTGATGATCGTTTTAAGGCCTTCGCGCACTTTCGGCTCATCGTCGACGATCATGACCTTGAGCATATCAGTCACGGTTTTCCTCCTTCCTCGGCAGCCTGATGCGAACAAGGGTCCCTTCGTTTTCTGCGCTTGTAATGTCCAGGCCGTAGGCCTCGCCGTAGTATAGCTTTATCCTGCTGTTGACGTTCTGCAGGCCTATATGGATCCCGCTTTCCTCGCCATTTCCGTCCAGCATGCTGCGCAGTCGTTCCAGCCTGGTCCTGTCCATACCGACCCCGTTGTCCCGGACTGAAATGACCAGGAATCCATCCTGTTCCTCGACACGTATCGTGACCCTGCCCCGGGTCCTTTTGCATTCCAGGCCATGCACGAATGCATTTTCAACCAGCGGCTGCAGCAGCATCGGCAGCATCCTGTATTCTTCATAGCCTTCTGCGGCTATCTCTATCTCATAATCGATCTTGTCCTCAAAACGGTATTTTTGCAATTTCAGATAGTTCTTCATGATCTCAAGCTCGGATTCCAGCGTAACCGTTTTGCTTGTAGCCTCCAGGTTCCTGCGCATCAGCCGCGCCAGCAGCTTCACCGCGCCGGCGGTTTCAGCGTCGCCTTTCGAATGGGCCCGCATCCTTATGGTTTCAAGGACATTATACAAAAAGTGAGGATTTATCTGGTTTGCCAGCATTTTGAACTGTATCTCCCTCTGCTTGTTCCTGAGCTGCTCCTTCAGCAGCCTTTCCTCGTAGACCTCATGTATCAGCTGTTCGAAGCTTCTGACCATTTTGAGCAGGTCCACGTGGAGTTCGCCTATTTCATCCATACCCTGTATCTTGTCACTGATATCATATTTGCCCTCCACGACCTTCCTCATTTCGGATCTAAGCCTTATGATCCTGTTGCTGAGGACATGCGAGAAAAATACGAGCAAAACAAGCGATATCGCGAAACTCAAGCCCATAATGCTGAACCCCAGGGTACTTATCTCTTCCGCCTTTTTGGTGATGGACTGCACGGGGACTATCGTATATATGTTGAATATGCTGCTGCTTGTCTTTGGCACGAACGAATTGGTTATTACCTTCGATGAATCCTTTCCCCGGTACAGATCCCGGAACTGGTTGTTCACGGTTTCCGATATGAACTGTATGCCTTCGTCCCACGTCTTTTGGCCGATGAGTTCACTGTGGTTCGAACTCACGATGTGGGCGCTGTCGACGGCTATTATGGTTTTGTAAGGCTCTTCCGCAATGATGCTTTGCAGGAAACTGTCGCTGATTTCTATGATCAGGACGCCGAG
>JAKOPX010000464.1 GCA_029778665.1 Bacillota bacterium
CATATCCTTACCGGCGAGTATCATCGCCACGGGATATCCCACGATAAAGCAGACGACTGTGCTGATAAACGCTAGTACCACCGATCTCCACAAAACTTTGAGATACGTGGGCTCCAGGACCCTCCTGAAGTTTTCCAGAGTAAATACCACCGAGCCGTCTTCCGTTTTGGTGAAACTGTAATACAGTACCAGCAGCAGCGGTACGATAGTGAATATGATCATCCACAGTATATACGGATAAGAAACCCATGTCTTTTTCATACAGCCGACACCTTTTTCATTATTTGGATATCCTGAGGATGTATATACATCCCCACTTCAGTATTGACCGGAGCCATCCTGGTGCTGTGCACTATCCAGCTGTAGCCGTTGTGGTCGTCCACCTGCATTTCATAGTGGACGCCCTTGAATATTACCGATCTGACGATACCATGAAGCGGGCTCTCGTCTTTGGACACCAGCTTTATGTCTTCAGGACGGACGACCACGTCCACATTCTCGTTTATGCCGAAGCCTTTATCGACGCATTCGAACTCACAGCCTGCAAATTTCACCCTGTAGTCGCACAGCATGACACCGTCGATAATGTTGCTTTCGCCAATGAAGTCAGCGACAAACGCGTTTTTGGGCTCGTTGTATATATCTTCGGGAGTCCCTATCTGCTGTATCGTGCCACTCTGCATCACGACGATGGTGTCTGACATGGTCAGGGCTTCCTCCTGGTCATGCGTAACATATATGAACGTGATACCAAGCTGCTTCTGCATCCTTTTGAGTTCAAGCTGCATTTCCTTGCGCAGCTTTAGGTCCAGCGCGCCAAGAGGCTCGTCCAGCAAAAGCACCTCGGGTTCGTTGACCAGGGCGCGCGCTATGGCAACCCTCTGCTGCTGGCCGCCGCTCAGCGAGTCCACGGAGCGTTTTTCAAAGCCCTCAAGGTTGACCAGCTGAAGCATTTTGGATACTTTTTCGCGGATAAGGTTTTTGTCGAGTTTTTTGATCCTGAGCCCGAATGCGATGTTTTCAAACACATTCATATGGGGAAACAGGGCGTATTTCTGGAAAACGGTATTGACCTTTCTCTTGTACGGCGGGACATCCGTGATGTCGACACCTTCAAACAGGATCTTGCCCGAGGTGGGTTTCTCGAAACCGCCGATCAGGCGTAAGGTCGTAGTCTTTCCACATCCGCTGGGACCCAGGAACGTAATGAACTCATTCTGACGGATATAAAGGTTGATTCCTTTCAGGGCTTCCGTACCGTCATAGTCTTTTACCACGTCTACCAATTCGATTATGTGCTTTGACATAGCGCATACTCCTTATCCCAAATAGTCAGGTATGCCGGTGCTGTCATGGCAGTTCAGAAACTGGGCGGGGTGGATACCCACAATACCTTTGCCTCTGTTTTCCCGGCGTTTGATATATAATGGACGAAATTGGGCTTGTAATAGAAACTTTCGCCTTTTTTCGCCCTGTATTTCCTTCCTGCCAGATGAATGTAAACGCTTCCTGACAGTACATAGCCAAATTCCTCTCCCTCGTGCGGATCATCCACTTCCGAAGATCCTCCGGGGGCGAGTTCCAGCAGTATCGGCTCCATGTGGTTTTTCTGCGAATCAGGCACTATCCATCTGATCACATGCTTAAGGTCTGCATTCTCCTTGACGAAGGCGTCATCCTTGCTGAATACCACTTTTTCGTCGAAACTGTCGTTAAAAAAGTCCCTCAGATTTGTCCCGAGGCACTGCAGTATGTCGACCAGGGTCGCTATCGACGGGGATGTGAGATCCCTCTCGATCTGCGAAATAAAGCCTTTCGAAAGTTCGCTCCTGTCTGCAAGCTCCTCCTGCGTCAAGCCGTTTTTGATCCTCAGCATCTTGATTTTGTGGCCTATTTGCATACCATTATTTCCCTTTCGGTATCCGGCCGGCTGCCGGCTTTTTTTGATTTATATGTTATATCTAAACATTTTGTTTAGAATCACTAAACAAAAGCAAAAAGCAATTTATTATAATCACATAATGAATTTGATGTCAATAATATTTTTCAAAAAAATAATCAAAGATATAACGGGTGAACAGGCGTGATATGAAGATCCGGGCCTGCAGGCCTGCAGCCGACATCGCAGTTCCCGGCAGGTACGCTGAAAGTGCCTGCTGACCGGCAGGTAACAGGCGTTTGGGCGCAGATGGACAGACGGACATGCCGATTCGCCAGATTTTTCATTTATCAGAATGCTTTTGATGATGTTCGGTTAACAAACAGCATTGGGTTACCGGATATCGATATAAGACAACAGGAGAAAGCCAGCTGCAGTCCGAAGCATGCTTACGACCTCAGGATGTCGATAATG
>JAKOPX010000465.1 GCA_029778665.1 Bacillota bacterium
GCGATCCGGGGGAGCTTTTTGCCGCCCGGCGGCAAAGAGTGTGAAGATGAGGAAGAGGACACGCCTGATGGGGATGATGGGCATGGATGCGGCCTTCCTGCATACAGTTTCAGGAGGATGGTCATAACGGTATGGGACAACGCCGAGTTCGGCTGTGAGCTTGCATATACGGCAGCAATGCTGACGGGGAGCGAGGTGCTCGTTGCAGATCTCGACCTGCTGGCGCCCAGGGCGGATCTCATATTGAATGTGGCCAAATACCCTCCGCAGTTGTCAAGGCACGGCATGCCCGGGCGTTCGGGCCTTGATGCCGTCATGGACGCCGCCGCAAAAAACGCGCTTACGCCTGAATTGCTGAAAATGGCTGCCGTAACGAGAAAAGAGATGAAAAACCTGTATATAATCACCGGGAATTACCGCCTTGACAATTATGAATACTACAGCGAAGACAGTGTGATACACCTTATCGACAGGTGCTACAGGCATTTCGACATCACCGTGCTTCTTGTGAACCGTTCGATATATGACGCCTTTACTCTGGCAGCCCTTTTGAGGTCGGATATCAATATAGCGGCAGTAAAGGGAGATATCGGGCAACTTCGCGAATTCAACTCGTACATTGCGTTTCTGAGCGAAAAACAGCACCTTCCGCCTGAAAACACAAAATTCGTCCTCTTCGAATATGACGGGGCATCCGATTTGAGCAGGGCGGAAGTTGCGCAGGCAACACAGGGCAATTTGCTGGGGACTGTGCCATACAGCAGGAAACGCGTTTTATACAGGAATATGAACGGGGCATATGTGTGCCACATGGAAAAGGAAATACTGAAGGACTATTCCCGCATACACAAAAAACTCGGTTTCATGCCGTCGGCGGGTTTCATGCCGGCCCTGAAAATATTCGGGATCCTGGCCGGCGGTATGAAGAAAAAGAACAAACCTTTGGAGGGATGAAGCAATGCCTGTGGTCAGGTCGCATCACAAGCTGTTTTTCGATAAACATGACATCACTGAAAAAGCCAGCCGTGACATAAATACGATCATAACGGGCATCACCAATGACATCCTTAAGGAATGCCCTTCACTGGTGGCAGATGTGTCGGCCGGGCGCGCCCCGAGGAGCGCGCTGGAAACTGTGATCATAAAGAATATCGATATGCACAGGTACCATGCAGGTATGGACAGGGACGAACTGATAAGGAAGGTCATGGACTTCATGTTCGGATATGGCCTGCTCCAGCCGTACATAGACGATGAGGACATCACCGACATAGACGGCACTGCCTATGACCAGTTCGTCATAAAGAGGCACGGAATCCGGAGCAAGATACCTGTAAATTTCGGGAGTGAAAAAATATTCGACACATACTGCAAGCTTGTGGCAATACGCAACGGCGGGATCCTCAACGAAAACGACAGCCATTGCAGGGTGACTGACGAAAAGTACAGGCTGAGGATAAATGTCTCCATCAAGCCAAGGAACATATCGAGCCCGTCCATCAGCATACGCAAGCACAGAAAAAACAGTTACACGATAGAAGACCTGAAACGGCTCGGGATGCTTGACGATGAGCTTGAGGCGCTGCTCAGGAAACTGGCGGCCAGCGACGCGTCGGTACTGTTCTGCGGAAAGGGAGCGGCCGGGAAGACAACTCTCATGCGGGCTTTTATAAATATATTGCCGGAGATGGAGAGGGTGCTCATCGTGGAGTCCGACGCCGAGATATACCCGGATAAGCCTTACTGTATCGAACAGAGGGTCAAAAAGAAAAATGAAGGCGGAAGGCCTGTAACACTGAAGGATCTCGTATGTGACGGTCTGACCATGAGCCTGGATACATACTGCGTGGGAGAAATAACAGGAGACGAGGCATGGGAATTTATCAAGGCCGCGTTCTCAGGGCACAGGGGCATAGCGACCACCCACTCGGAAAGCGCCGAAGATGCATTCGGCCGGCTGCTGACGCTGAGCAAGGGGGCCAATATAGGTGAAAGTGAAAAAACCATAAAGGAAGTGCTGGGCAGGAGTATCGACTACATTTTCTACCTGAAGGAGTTCCGCGTCGTGGAAGTCCTTGAAGTGCGCGGATATGACGGGCAGGCAGACACGTTTGTCTATAAAAGGCTGTACCCCGCAGACAGGGGGTGATGACGATGCTGGTCGTCATTTCTGCCTTGCTTGCCGCTGCGGATATAGTATTCGCGGTGATAGCCGCCCGCAGCCTCAGCCGCGCTGATGCCCCGGGGAAGTTAAGGAATTGGTTCCGGCAGAGACTGTCAGGGAAAAATGCTTATATTACAGGCGGCAGCGGGAGCAGATCCGGGAACGGGATGTATGACCCTGCATGGAAAGACAGGCTCGGCCTGCTTGAACGGCTCGAACTGCTTTACATAGAGAAATCGAACATAAGGCGTTATATACCTTTTATGAATATATACATCCTCATGCTGACGGTATTGCTGATATTTGTGTCATCTTACCGGTATGTTTTCAGGATACTTGGGTTTGTCCCTTCGGCTGTCGTGATAAGCGGGATTCTGTCGGCAACGCCGCTGTTCCTGCTGGAACTTATGGCGAGGTATAATGCGGAGACCATCAGGAAAAAGCTGTCCGAGTACATATCGGTGCTCAACAGGTGGTGCTCGGTAAAGGAAAACATCATGTATGCGTTCGAAAAGTCGCTCGATTCCAATATCGGGGAGCCGCTTCACACATTCGTAAGGGACATGGTCATACAGGTGAACAGCGGTATGGATCCGTGCGAAGCGCTGGAGATGCTGCAGATGAAGGTGGATGATGTCCAGTTCAGCGATTTTATAGTAAACATCAAGCTGAGCATCAGGCACAGGGGAGATATCAAAAAGCTGCTGACTAACCTGGAAAACCAGTTTTACAAAATCGATGAGGAATACAACAGGCGCAGGATATCGACGTACAGGGACAGGATGGTGATCTGCGCCGTAATGTTCGCGGTGCTGCCGCTGTCATACTTTTTCATAACCATGTCACCGAAGGTCGAGATCTTTTACCTTGGGACGCTCAACGGGAAGATACTGCTGACGGTATTCAGCATAATGTATGCGGTCGGCTTTTACCTGACCGCCGGCATAACCAGGTTCAGGAGCCGTTAAGCAGAGCGGTTAATCACGAACAGGAAACCTTTAAAAGGAAATCAGAAAGTGAGTTCTGAAAGGAACGGAAAAAGAAAATCAGCACAGGAAGGCATTTGCATGCGTACAACCGGAGAACCGTTAATGGCAGGGTGATATCGTGCTGGATCATTTTGCGGTTTTATTCCAGGAAAACAGGATCATGTTTATACTGCTGGCGGCATCAAATGTGCTGCTTGGAATATTGCTTTCCAAAGGTTCATCATTACTTGGTTCGAGAAGGGTGCTGGAAGCAATGGGGGCGAGAAAGCCGGCCGTTTCGGTATACAGGCGATGTTCGATGCTGGTGGAGCAAAGCCTTGCTTCCTGCGGGAAATTAATCGAAAAAGGAAGCATATACGGGAAGGCCAGGGATAAAATGAGGAAAGCCGGCTACAGGGGAGAATTTGCCCCTCTCATATACATTTTTATAAGGTATGTGGTTTCGGCAGTCGTTTTCCTGGCGGCGCTGTGTATCAATTATCCGGACATTGTAAGACCGATAGCCTCAGTAGTTTTGCTGAACTCGATCACGACTGCGGTGATATCCGCAAACAGGCGTAAAGTAAACCTGCGCTTCCAGAAGCACATATACAGGATTTATAAATACCTGCATAACCAGATCTCATCAGGCGTGAAACCGACCGATGCCGTACGGACCGTGTATGAGACGACGGATGACAGGGATATCAGGGATGTGCTCATACGGGTGGCAGCCAGGTATGAACTGACGATGGACATAGACAGCGCTCTTGAAGAACTCCGTTCCAGCTTTGACACCCATGAAGCCGAGACCCTTTGCCTTGCCCTTAAACAGGGAGTGCAGACAGGCGACAACAGGGATCTGCTTGAAAAACAGGAGGACATCATGTTCAAGAAATACTTCAACTATATACAGGCTGAGACCGACAACTGCAGGAACAGGGGTGTTGCGGCAGCGGCCGTGTTCGTTGCCATAATTGCCGTGATGATAATAGTCCCCATGCTTGACGATGTTGGTCAGGCAGTGGGCAGGATATTTATAAACTGATGAACGGGGGGTTATAAATGAAACTCATCAGGTTCGTAAATGAAAAATTTATCAGCAAACAGGAGGGGTTTGGCCTCAATGAATTGCTTGGCATAGCTGCGGCACTGATAATAGCCGGGTTCATCGTCATCCCGCAAATGCAGTCGTTTGCCAAAAACCTTATGGAAGGCCTCGCCAAATGGTGGAATGATATCATATACAGCAGGATATTTCCTTCTTCCCTGTAATGCAGATTCTCAATAAAGCAGCAAACGCATAAAGGAGAGCGCGAAATGCCCGTCAAGCCTTTGATGACAGGAATAATGCTTGTATTTGTTGTCTTTCTGCTCGTATATATGGTGGAATTTTTCATACCTCTTTCAGTTAAAGCTGACATTGACATGATCTGCAGGAGCGCATTGCTGAACATGGAGAATGACGGCGGACTTAGCAGTGAAAAAAGGCGGGAACTGAAAGCGGAACTTGAGAGCAGAGGGCTCACCGGAGTAGTGATAACGGCCACGGAAAATGCGAAACAGGGTGAAAGGCTGACGCTGCGCGTGGAAGGGAATTACACCTATAGCAGGGTGACGTCGCTTTTTGGCAGAGGTGACGTGACGCTGCGGATAGTGTACGACAAAACGACCATGTCGCGAAAGGTGGTCAACTGATGAAAAAGAAGATCCCTGTCAGGGAAAATGGCAGCGCAGTCACGCAGATCGTGCTGATGGCCGCTATGCTGGTATTTGTCATAATGCCTGTCTTTTCGGCAGTCATTGAGAAATACATACTGATGGAAAAGGCAAGGATCATCAGGGATTCTGTGGACATGACCAACATATCGGCATACAATGCCCTGTCCGGTACGGAACTGGGAAAGGTGCGCGTCGACGCCGAGCGGTCTGATATACTGGAGATATACAGACAGATGCTGAGTGTCAACCTGAGGCTCAACGATGACCTGGAACCAAAGCCTGATTCGGTGGCGGAAGGGCGTGTAGAGGTGTTGTCGCTGGAAATCTGCAGCAGCGGTTTTCCTGTGCAGTGCCCTGAAGGGGTGACGATCATGAGGCCGACTGTCCACAGCAGCATCAGAGTGCCTGTGAGGCCATCGCTCTACAGAAGTATAATACTTAAAATGCTGGGAAGGGAATATGTCGACATAATCGTACATGCCGATACTGAAATACCGGTAAACAACTGATAGAATATCATTGGTACGGGTGTGGATATGAGAAGATATGGCTGGATTTGCGGAGCTTTTGTGATAATCGTTCTGCTTGTGGCGATCGAGATGAAGATAATCTCGAATGCCTCCGGATATGAAACCAGGGAAAAAGTCGTCGTTGCGGCAAGGGATATCAGCGAGGACGCCGTTATAACCGCTGAAATGCTCGAAATCAGGGAAATAGGCAGCAGCGCCGTACACAGGGATGCCGTGAGAAGGATCGAGGATGCTGTCGGGATGAGAGCGGCAGACCCCATTTATGGCGGAGAAATGCTGCTTAAGGGAAGGCTGGCTCAGGAAGAGGATGACAAAGTGAAAGTGCTGGTCAAATCCAACAGGCTTTTCTGCCTTGAGCCTGGATGGGACCAGGCAAATGCCTGGCAATTGGAAAAAGACCAGCATGTAGATGTGATTTTCGTACCGAACCATATGAGCCAGGATAGTGCCTGCCCGGAGGCAACAGGCGTGATCAGCGTCAATCCTTCGCAGACCGGGATGAAAATGATGAAAAATATAAGGATAGCAGGACTTGTTGACGAGGACGGAATGGTCATAAAGAGCGGCGATAACGGAAAAACACCCAGGTACATAGTGCTTGAGGTGACCCAGGACCAGGCAGTTTTCCTTGCGTATGCAAAAAGCAACGGCCGGATCGAACTCTCGGCTGTTCCCTAAACAAATGCGTGACGCTTCTCTTCCACAGAGGAATCCCTCCTGCAGAGAAGTGTCACCACACCGATTTGGATGCGTGAC
>JAKOPX010000466.1 GCA_029778665.1 Bacillota bacterium
CAGCAGATCATACTCATTCAAGGATCTGTCCATATAGATAACGCTCGCTACTAACAGGGGAAGGACGGTGTCATCCCCAGTGAAACTTACCAGTCTTTCGGCAAACTGCAGCTGGTAAAGGCATCCTGGGGTCACATCCACATACTGGCGCAAAATCAGAATTGAAGTAGGGACTAGCGGCTCACCGGTGCGGACGCTGGCCGCAACGCTGCTCTCAAAGACGTTTTGGGTATCTCTGACCAGTTCTATATCCAGGGTTCGGGCGTGCACCTCCCAGCCGGCAAAGGGATCGAAGGGAGCAACGCCAGGGATTTCAAAATTGCCGTTTACCAGCACCTCTCCGGTTTCACAAAAGCAAACCGGTGGAATACACTTATCTTTGTGTTTTGAGGAAACTGTCTTATTTTTATCCTTTGCCACGGCATTCACTCCTTACAGCAGCAGTCGGAAAGCCTGGATACAGCCCGCAAGGATACCGCATCTAAATTCCATATAGAGCCACCGTTGTCGGTTATAATGAATTCAAACTGTACGACAATGCCAGACACATTACAGGGAACGGGCAGGTCGGCCTTTTGGTTGTGCAGGACGTATCTCCTATCCACTGCAGTTTTTTGAATAGGCAAACTTAATAGGTTGTATTCAAAGCCCTGGTATACGTAATAAATACTCGCAATAAGGGTTGGCAGGAATGTATCAACCGTACCTAATGTCACCAGTCTTTCCGCGAATTTCAACCTGTACAGGCAACCGGGTGTGACGGTAACATTTTGCCGCAGCTGCAGTATCTTAGTCTCTACCATCGGAGTAACTGTAGTTTGAACGCTGGCAGCAGCATTACCTTCATAGACATTATCTGTGGTCCTAAAGAGATTGATAGGTTCGGTACTCAATCCCAGTCGCCAGTCGGAGAATACCCGGCCGGGTTCAAAGCCGGGGATCTCAAATCCGCCATTTCTGATAAGCTCACCTGTTTCGCAGAAACAGACGGGCGGCAGGCATTTGTCTCTATCTTTGGCACTA
>JAKOPX010000467.1 GCA_029778665.1 Bacillota bacterium
AAACGGATACAGCTTTGATAAGCTTAGAAGAAAGTACATGGACAACACAAGTATCAGGTACAAAATAAAATGCATCATCAAGAAGATGCTGGGCAGGGGTTGACAAAACATCATGCGTACGAAGCTGTCCTTTTATAATTCAATAAGCGCCGTTGCGCTGCAGATCGTGAACATCATAGTGAACCTGATACTGCCCAGGGTCATGATAACGGTATACGGGTCCAATGTGAACGGACTTGTGACATCCATACGGCAGTTCATCTCGTATTTCAACCTTGTGGAAGCCGGCCTGGCCGGGGCTGCGGTTTATGCCCTGTACAAGCCCCTTGCCGAGAAGAACAGGGATGACATCAACGGGATACTGTCAGCGTCGAACCGGTTCTATAATATCTCCGGGTACATTTTCTCGGCGCTGGTGCTCATAACCGCTTTCATCTACCCGATGCTGACTTCCGGGCAGGGCATAGACCCGTTCACCATCGCGGCGCTCGTTCTGATCATAGGCGCATCCGGCGCCCTGGAGTTTTTCGCTGTGGGCAAGTACAAGGTCCTTTATACGGCGGACCAGAAGAGCTACGTGATCTCGCTGATCAACGCCGCGGCCGTTGCGATGAACGCAGTGATCATACTGGTCCTCGCAAGCTTCCGGATGAACATAGTCATCGTCCAGCTGGTCGCGCTTACGAGCTTCTTTGCCCGTTCGGCGCTCTATGTCATATATGGAAGGCTGAAGTACAGGGATCTCGACTTCAGTGCGCCGCCCAAAAACGAGGCGCTGGACAGGAGGTGGGACGCCCTGGTGCTCCAGATACTCGGAGCCGCTTCTACCGCCACGCCCGTCGTCGTCACCTCACTTTTTGTCAGCCTGAGCGAGGCAAGCGTCTTCGTCACGTACAACATGGTATTCACCAGCGTACTGGCGCTGCTGACCACGTTCAGCAACGGGCTGAGCGCCATATTCGGAGACATGCTTGCCAGGAACGAACTGCCTGCGCTGCAGAAGGCGTACCAGCAGTATGAGTACCTGTATTATGCGCTGGTGGCATGGGGATACGCCGTGGCGGCAGTGATGATCATGCCGTTCATGAGGATATATACGGCCGGGTTCACAGATGCTGAATACATAAGACCGGCGGTAGCCGCGATGTTCGTCGCGGCCGGGATCATAACGAACATTAAGAATCCACAGGGCATGCTCGTGATTTCGGCGGGGCTGTACAGGGAGACCAGGCTGCAGTCGCTGATACAGGCGGTCATCATCGTCGCGGCTTCGATCCTGCTGGCGCCGCGCTTCGGCATAATGGGGGTACTGACTGCTGCCATACTTTCTAACCTCTACCGTGACATAGACCTGTTTTTCTACATACCCAAAACAGTGACAAAGCTG
>JAKOPX010000468.1 GCA_029778665.1 Bacillota bacterium
AGGAAACCAGTCCGGAACGGGCTCGTTCCAGGTAGAGTTAGATTTTTCGAAGCTGACTTCCTTTGCAGCGGACAACTCGGTCAAGCCTCAAAGCGTGGACGGATACACATCAGGCAGCCTTGTTTCGTTCAGTATCGGTTCCGACGGTGTTATCACCGGTATATATGACAACGGGCAGCAGCAGGCGCTGGGGCTCATAGCAATTTCTAACTTCGAGAACCCGGCGGGTCTGCAGAAGGTCGGAGACAACATGTATATCCCGACGACAAACTCCGGCGATTACAAAGCCGTAAAACCAGGTTCCGGCGGTACCGGCACGCTCAACCCGGGAACCCTTGAGATGTCCAATGTGGACCTGTCAAAAGAGTTCACGGAAATGATCATCACGCAGAGAGGGTTCCAGGCCAACAGCCGTATCATAACCACATCGGATGAGATGCTGCAGGAACTGGTGAGCCTGAAGAGATAATGATGACGGTGATGCTGACGGCTGAACGGGCCGTCTGACAGAAAGCAAGACGACGGACAGAAAGAGCCGGAAAAGGGCATTACAGGGCGCTCCTTCCGGTCCGGTACGAGGCAGTATATCGAAGCCTGGCTCATGATATGAAGACCTGAAGACCGGAAGGAGCCCATCCTAAAAATGTGAGGAAAGGATAAAACTCGATGAATTTTTCATGAAAAAGCGCGGGATTTGCTGTTTTATGAAAAACTATTGAGTTTTTGGGGTAAAAATATTATGATTAAACTGACCAGACTTAACGGCTCGGTTTATGTCCTTAACAGCAGTTTGATAGAGACTGTGGAATCCACGCCTGATACGGTCATTACCACAGTCGATGGAAAGAAATACGTATGCAGGGAATCTGTCGATGAAGTCATCAGGAAGGTCATAGAGTTCAAGGGAAGTATCAGGTTCTTTGCAGATACACAAAAGACAGAGGGGGCATAAGGTTTGGAGTCCAAAAGCACATTCTTCATTCTCATCGTGATAGTAGCAGTCCTTGCTCTTTCGCTTGCCGCCCTGGCCGGGTATTTGCTGATCGTGCAGGGGAGCCCCGGAGACAGTGGAGACGGACGGCAGGATGGTTCCGAAGAAGACACTGTTGTGGTGCCTAAAGAAGAAGAGCTTCTGAAAATCCCGCTTTACGACGGAGCGAAGTATTTTACCCTGAAAAAGGAAAAAGCGAACGACTCCTCCATAATCCAGGTCAATGTAACTCTTAAATGTTACAGGACTCTGAAAAGCAACAAGAAGGTTGTCGTTGAAGAGCTCATAAATGCTAAAAAGGAAGAGATACAGGAGCTTGTCGTAAGGTTTTTCATGAGTCGGACCGTCAATGAGATCAGGGATGTTGATATGCTTGACAGTGCAAAACTTGAGCTTGCCGGTCAGATCAACAGCCTGCTCAGCGAAGGTCTTGAAAAGCCTGAGGACGTCGTGTACAGAGTCATCTTTTCCGAATGGCTGTTCCAGTAGTCCGTCCGGCTACCCGGATCTGAGACGGGAGGTGGTATTATGGGGGACATTCTTTCACAGAATGAGATAGATGATCTTTTGAAAAAGTTAAGCTCGGGTGAGATCAGCGCACACGAGATACAGACCACCACGCAGAAAAAAAAGGTAAAGGTCCATGATTTCCGAAGGGCCAGCAAATTTGCAAAGGACCACATCAAGACCCTCAACATAATATATGACAACTATGCGAGGCTGGTCACGAACTTCCTGACGGGCTACCTGAGGACGCTGGTACAGGTCGATGTCGTATCTGTGGAAGCGCTTCCTTACAGCGATTTCAGCAATTCGGTCGCAAATCCCGTCATAATCGCCGTAGTGGATTTTGCTCCGCTGACTGGTTCCATAATATTCGAGATAGAGCCTCATATCGCTTTTGCGTTGGTGGACAGGATACTCGGCGGCAGGGGGGCTTCGCTGGAAAGGATCAGGGAGTTTACCGAGATAGAACTGGCTATAATCGAAAGAATCATGATACAGATGCTGAACCTGATGCGTGAGCCGTGGGAAAACGTACTGTCGATAAGGCCAAGGCTGGACAAGATAGAAACCAATGCGCAGTTCGCCCAGATAGTCGCGCAGAATGAAACGGTGGCCCTCATAACGCTGAGTGCTCGCGTCGGCGAAGTAGACGGAATGATGAACATATGCATTCCTCATATGGTAGTTGAACCGATAGTTTCAAAGCTCAGTACCAGGTTCTGGTTTTCCACCATCGAAAAGGAAGCCACGCCTGAGATGAAGAGGGACATCGAAAGGGGAGTGCAGAGCACTTATGTTCCTGTAAAGGCGGTACTGGGCAGGACGACGGTAACTGTAAGGGATGTTCTTGAACTGCAGCCCGGAGACGTGCTTGCGCTGGACACCGGCGTCAACGACGAGCTTGAAGTGCGTGTAGGCGATCTGCTGAAGTTCTATGGAATTCCGGGCGTAAGGAAGAACAGGACGGCAGTCAGGATTACGCGGGTAGTGAAGAAGGAGGAAGAGTGATGGGTGACATGTTATCTCAGGCTGAAATAGATGCGTTGCTGAGGGGAGCAGTTCCGACAGACACTGACGGAGAGTCCCTTGACCCCCAGGAAGTGGATGCCCTCGGAGAGATAGGCAATATAAGCATGGGTACTTCGGCCACGACATTGTTTGCGTTGTTGGGGCAAAAGGTGACTATAACGACCCCCAGGGTATCGGTATGCACATGGAAGGAAATATCGAACCAGTATTCCCAGGTACATGTGGGGGTGAAAGTCGAGTATACCTACGGACTGATCGGTACGAACCTGCTTATTTTGAAGGAACATGACGTAAAGGTCATAACCGACCTGATGATGGGAGGCGACGGATCGAACACGGAAGGCAGCCTTACGGAACTCCACCTGAGCGCCATCAGTGAGGCTATGAACCAGATGGTGGGATCGGCTTCGACTTCGATGTCTTCGATGTTCGACAAGAGGATAGAAATCTCACCTCCGAAAGCGTTCATCTTCAGTGCAGGCAATATGGATGAAGCCGCCCTCATGGACGACAATGAAAAGGTTGTAAAAGTCGCTTTCAAAATGATCATTGGCGACCTTGTGGACAGCGAGATAATGCAGATAATACCGATCACTTTCGCGAAAGAGATGGTCGGAGCGCTGTTGAACATGGAGACCGACAGCGGTACATTCAAGCTGCCTGACCAGATTTCAGATGATACTTCGAACATGAGCACACAGGCTGCTACGGGGTCTTCCGTATCCGGTTTCCAGGGCCAGCCGCAGCAGGCACAGCCGTCGTACAGCCAGCCTCAGCCGTCTCAGCAGGTGTTTTACAACACTTCGCAGTATGATTACGGATACGCGGAACGTGAAACGAGGCAGCACAGGGAGCCTGTCAACGTGCAGCCTGCACAGTTCCAGAGTTTTGAGGAAGACAGGATAGTACTTGACAAAAACAATATCAGCCTCATAATGGATGTGCCGCTGCAGATCACTGTCGAACTGGGGAGGACCCAGAAACTTATCAAGGACATACTCGAATTCAGCCCGGGATCCATAATAGAACTTGACAAACTGGCCGGCGAGCCGGTAGATATCCTTGTAAACGGGAAACAGATAGCCAAGGGTGAAGTGGTGGTAATCGACGAAAGTTTCGGCGTAAGGATAACTGATATAGCAGACCCCAGCAAGCGTCTGTGAGAAAATTATTGCTTGATTATGTATCTGTGAAATGTTAACATAAATATACATGAAAAAACAGTCAAATAACCTAATATTCGACTCACTACACATAAGGAGAGAGAAGTATGGGAAAGACCGTCTTGATTGTTGATGATGCAGCATTTATGAGGATGATGATCAGAGACATATTGACCAAGAACGGGTACGAGGTAATAGGAGAGGCAGAGAACGGGGGTCGTGCAATCGAGAAATACAGGGAACTGATGCCTGATCTGGTTATCATGGATATTACGATGCCCGAGGTCAACGGTATCGAGGCAGTCAGAGAGATACGCAAGATCAATCCTGAATCCCAGGTAATTATGTGTTCGGCCATGGGACAGCAGGCCATGGTCATAGAGTCGATACAGGCAGGAGCTAGAGATTTCATCGTCAAGCCGTTCCAGGCAGAGAGGGTTATAGAAGCTGTAAAGAAGGTACTTGGCTGAAATGCCTGCGATTGATACCGGAAGAGGCCGGGCAGGCAGTGGATCAGGACGCTTGCAGGCCGGGGGTTTGCAATGGAATTCATTGATATACTTAAGATAATATTATTCCTGATTGGTTTCAGTGCGCTGCTGTTCCTTGCATATGTCACTGCCAGGTATGTCGGACAGAAACAGATCAGATCGATGCAGGGCAGGAACATAAGCATAGTCGAAACTGTGATGCTTGGCCCGGACAAGAGACTGCATCTCGTCAGGGCAGGAAAGAATTACGTGCTGATCGCCACCACTTCCAAAACTGTAGAATTCCTTACTACGGTGGAGATCGACGAGGAAGCAGAAACCGGAACCGCTGATGCAGAAAACAGCACGCGTTTTGATTTCAGATCATTGTTTGAGAAATACAGCGGGATATATAGATCAAAAATCACAAGCAGGGAAGAAAAACAGGAACGTTCTGAGGAAGGACAGGAAGGACCCGCTTTCAGAAAGAATCTTGAGAAGCTCAGGATCATACTGGTCAAAAGCCGGGATGGCGGTGCCGGCAATGATATAAACGGGGTTGACGATACTAATGATAAAGATGAGACGAGGTCTTAAACTCGCAACAGCATTGACAATAATGACACTTTTCAGTTCAGACGCTTATGCTGAAACCACGTTTCCCTTCAAATTCGGTTTCAGTGTGGAACCGGCAACCACTCCGCAAGAGGTTTCGTCAAGTATCCAGCTGCTGCTCATCCTGACGGTTCTGTCCCTGGCGCCCGCCATCATCATAATGATGACTTCTTTCACAAGGATAATAATAGTGCTTTCGTTCCTGAGAAATGCGCTCGGGACGCAGCAAATGCCGCCCAACCAGGTCCTGATCGGGCTTGCTTTGTTTTTGTCGCTTTTTATAATGACTCCTGTCATAAATGACATAAACACCCAGGCATATGAACCCTTCAACAGAGGCGAGATAACACAGGAGCAAGCAATGGAAAATACGACCAATGCACTGAAAGGGTTCATGCTTAAGCAGTTTCGTGACGATGAAAAGGAACTGGCATTTTTTGTATCCCTGGCAGAAATAGAAACGCCGGTGAGGAATCCGATGGATCTGCCCATGACCGTCGTAATCCCTGCCTTTATCATAAATGAGCTGACCATAGCATTCCAGATAGGTTTCATGATATACATACCTTTTCTTATCATCGATATGGTGGTTTCGAGTACGCTTATGTCGATGGGCATGATGATGCTCCCGCCTATCATGATTTCGCTGCCGTTCAAAATACTGCTGTTTATCCTTGTGGACGGATGGAACCTGATCACGAAGACGCTGGTTTCATCGTTCATAACATAGGCGGGCCGATGAGGGATCACCAGTGACTTTCAGGAGGTGCAGGATGGACCAGGAAACTGTTATCGCTATCGCTCAGAATGCATTGCTGACAGTTATATATGTGTCGGCTCCGTTGCTTCTTGTAAGCCTTATTGTCGGACTGGCCGTGAGTATATTCCAGGCGACAACGCAGATACAGGAGGCGACTTTGTCATTCATACCGAAAATCCTGTCGGTCATACTGACCATTGCAGTGCTCGGGAACTGGATGCTGAACATGCTGACCGACTATACGACAAACCTCTATGAAAGCATACTGCAGATTATCAGGTAGCCGTCGCGGTTGCCGGTATACAGCGTGTTGGATTGAAACCGGTCATTTTACGAAGGGGGGATATGGTTGCAGCTGCCGGCAGGGTTGATCCTGAACGGTTTTAATGTGTTCTTGCTGGTTTTCATACGCATGACCGGCCTGTTTGTAGTTGCGCCGGTTTTTGGAAGAAGGAACGTCCCCACTTATTTCAAGATCGGGTTTTCGTTTTTCATATCATTGATACTTATCAACACGACCGTTCTGCAGTCTGTCGAATATGCGGATACCCTGCCGGGATATGTGATGCTTGTGATGAAAGAGTTCCTTGTAGGCCTGTCCATGGGCTTCGTGGCATATCTCTCATATACGGCGATATATATAGCCGGTGAACTCATCGATATGAAGATCGGATTCGGAGTGGTCAATGTCATAGACCCGATGAGCAATATCCAGGTGCCCATTACTTCGAACTTCTATTTCATAGCAAGCATGCTGATCTTCCTTGCCATGGGCGGCCACCATATGCTGATAAAAGCGCTGTTCGACAGTTTTTCGTCGCTGCCGCCCGGAAGCGCCGCTTTTTCTGAAGGTGCGAACGATATCATAATGAATCTGTTCAGCACTGTCCTTGCGACCGGTTTCAAGCTGGCTGCGCCGATAGTAGCGGCTGTACTGATAGCTGATGTGGCTCTTGGCACCATATCCAGGATGGTGCCGCAGATGAATGTGTTCGTGATAGGCATGCCCCTGAAAATATTCGTGGGCCTTATAATAGTGGTCATTACGATACCTATGTTCGTGGAGATAATGAAATCTGTCTTTGAACTTATGGGCAACAGTGTAAGTAACTATCTGAAGGAGTTAAATCCGGGATGATCTATGATATAGACCTCCAGTTGTTCGCCCAGGGACCCGGAGGCGAAGACAAAACCGAAAAGGCGACCCCTAAGAAAAGGCGCGAGGCGAGGAAGAAAGGGCAGGTATTCCAGAGCAGGGAAATAACCACGGCCATGGTCCTGCTTTTCACTTTCATATCGCTGAGAATCTTCGGGGCGAACATATACGATAAACTGAAAATGTTTTTCGTGAAAGCGTTCACGGAATACCCGCTGTCCAGTGACCTCTACATGCCGGATATACTCGTGAGGATATTCATTGACGGCGTACTGGTGTTTTTCAGGACTGCCGGTCCTGTACTGGCTATAAGCCTCATTACGGGGCTCATTGTCAGTTATGCGCAGGTCGGATTCCTGTTCACGACGGAGACACTAAAACCGGATTTGAGCAGGATCAACCCGTTGAATGGCATGAAGAGGCTCTTTTCGCTCCGTTCGTTGATCGAGCTTGTAAAGGCGATACTGAAGGTGGCTGTTGTTGCCTGGATCGCTTACTCGTATCTGAACGGGAAGGCACAGACAATAGTATCGCTCATGGATATGGATATTTTGGGCATAGCCGCGTTCATCGGGGTCACTTCCGTGGATCTTGCCATCAGGATATGCCTGGCTCTGCTTGTATTGGGAGCGTTCGACTTTGCATACCAGTGGTGGGAGTTCGAGAAAAACATGAAGATGACCAAACAGGAGGTCAAGGAAGAATTGAAACAGACCGAAGGCAATCCCGAAATAAGGGCAAGGATCAGGCAAAAGCAGCGCCAGCTTTCGATGCGCAGGATGATGCAGGAAGTGCCGAAGGCGGATGTGGTGATAACCAACCCGACCCATTTCGCATGCGCGCTGAAATACGATGAAAAAGTCGCTCCTGCCCCTGTGCTGCTGGCTAAAGGACAGGATTACATCGCATTGCGGATAAGGGAGATAGCAAAGGAAAACAATGTCGAGATAGTTGAAAACAAGCCGCTGGCGAGGACTTTATATGAAACCGTGGAAATAGGGCAGGCAATACCGCCTGAACTGTACCAGGCCGTGGCTGAAGTGCTTGCATTCGTTTACAGCCTGAAGGGCAGGACAGCAGCAAGCTGAATTATGGAGTAAGTAAGGAGGCTGCATCAGGATTTGAGAGCCAGGGACGTTTCTTTACCTGTTGTAATAGTCGCAATAGTTCTTGCATTCATCATACCGCTGCCGAGTGCCGTCATTGATGTGTTGCTTGCGATCAACATCATGATCTCGGTAATAATACTGCTGAACACCATCTACATGAAGGAAGCCCTGCAGATGTCGATCTTTCCGTCTCTGCTGGTAATTACCACACTGTTCAGGCTTGCTCTCAATGTCAGCACGACGAGGCTGATAATAGGAAAAGGGGAAGCCGGCGGCGTCATTGCAGGGTTTGGAAGGTTTGTCGGCGGAAACGATCTGGTCGTAGGCTTCATCATATTCATCGTCATCACTCTCGTTAATTTCATTGTCATCACCCGAGGCGCGGAGAGAGTCGCAGAAGTCGCTGCAAGATTCACTCTGGACGCGATGCCCGGCAAGCAAATGGCCATCGACGCCGACCTGAATGCCGGACTGATAAATGAAGCCGAAGCCAAGGAGAGGCGAAAAAAGATCCAGAAGGAAGCCGATTTCTACGGCGCAATGGACGGTGCCAGCAAATTCGTCAAAAATGATGCCATAATGGGCATCGTCATAACAATTCTGAATATTGTCGGGGGCATCATAATGGGGATGGTGTCCAGGGGCGAATCCCTGCAGGAGGCGCTTCAGACCTATGCCATACTTACCATCGGCGACGGCCTCGTCAGCCAGATCCCTGCCCTGATGATTTCCACGTCGACCAGCTTCATAGTCACAAGGGCAGCTTCGGAATCAGATATGAGCGCTGACTTCCTGAAGCAGGTGTTCAGTAACCCGAAAGTACTTTATATAGCGGCGGTACTGAGCTTCATCCTTGCTTTCTTCCTGCCGACGGTACCATTCCTGTTGCTGGCTGCAGTGCTTGGTTTCCTCGGATACACATTGTCCAGGCAGCGGATCGCCGAGCAGAAGCAGCAGGAAGTGCAGATAGAGGAAACGGAAGTCGAAGAGATACGAAAACCGGAGAATGTAGTTTCGCTGCTGCAGGTGGACCCCATCGAGGTGGAATTCGGATACGGCATCATCCCGCTGGCTGATGTGAACCAGGGCGGAGACCTCCTGGACAGGGTGGTCATGATAAGAAGGCAGCTTGCCCTTGAACTTGGCATGATCGTCCCGATAATCAGGCTTCGTGACAATATCCAGCTTGCGCCCAATGAATACCTGATCAAGATAAAGGGAGTCGAAGCTGCGAGAGGAGATCTGATGCTGGACCATTATCTTGCCATGGATCCTGGGATCGCCGAGGAGGAAATAGAGGGCATTAAGACGAAAGAGCCTGCATTTGGCCTGCCCGCGATATGGATAGCTGAAGAGCAGAGAGACAGGGCCGAAATGCTCGGCTATACCGTTGTGGATCCGCCATCGGTGATAGCGACCCATCTGACAGAAATCATTAAGAGGTATGCCCATGAACTGACGGGACGCCAGGAAGTACAGACTTTGCTGGACAATGTTAAGCAGAATTACCCGGTGATAGTGGAAGAACTCGTTCCAAAACTGATGACAGTGGGCGATATACAGAAGGTGCTTGCCAACCTTCTGAAAGAGGGAGTTTCCATAAGGGATATGGTTACGATACTGGAAGCGTTGGCCGACTATGCGCCAGTCACCAGCGATACCGACATGCTGACCGAATATGTGCGACAAAGGCTTGGAAGGGCTATTTCGAAAAAATATTTCTCGGATCAGAATACCAGTGTCATAACATTGGACCCGAAGCTGGAGCAACTGCTGATGGATTCACTGCAGAAAACGGAGACAGGTGCGTACCTTGCCCTGGAACCGGGTGTCACGAATTCGATACTCGGAAGCCTTTCAAGGCAGGTGCAAAAGCTTGTCCAGCTTGGGAAACAACCGATAGTACTGGCTTCCCCGATAGTCAGGCTGTATTTCAAGAAACTGGCTGACCAGGCAATTCCGGGCATTGTGGTGCTTTCCTACAATGAACTTGACCCCGAACTGGAGATACATTCTGCGGGAGTTGTCAGTATTTAGTGTAACGTGTCGGATATGCAGTTAAATGGCAAAATTCGCTGTTTTATGGTACAATAAATAAGAATAACGGGAATACATACGAGTGAGGAAAACCATGAAGATACGCCGTTATGTGGCAAAAAACACTCAGGAAGCCATCCTGAAGGTAAAGATGGATCTGGGCAGCGAGGCCCTGATCCTGAATACGAGGAAAATCAGGAAAAAAGGCCTGCTGGGTCTTTTCTCCAAACCATTGACAGAAGTCCTTGCAGCAGTTGACGAATACGGTCAGAAACTTGCTTCGGCAGATAAGACGGGATCGAGCCAGTCCTCCATGTCGAATTTTGTAGATGATTCAGATAAAAAGGAGGAAAAAATAGCTATTCTGGAGAATAGAATATCAGGTATTGAAGAGACCCTGCGCGAACTCTGCGAGAAGGTGCTGAATGGAAGCAGACCCACAGTAGGTACTGAAGCAGTGGAGGACTCAAAAAAACTGAAGGCCGGTTTTGCAGAGGTTTTTTACAATAACCTCGTCAGTAATGAAGTGGACCCGGAGATAGCGAGAAAGGTCGTAAACGCGGCAGCATCAAGGCTGCCTGCATCAGCTGGAGTCAGTGAAATGGCTGCCCAGTTGTCCGGCATCATAGCGGGCCTGCTTGGGAAACCTGAAACGATAAAGGAAAACAGCGAGGGCAAGCCGGTTACAGTCATATTCGTAGGGCCGACCGGTGTCGGCAAGACTACCACGCTGGCAAAGATAGCAGCAAATTACCTGCTGAACAGGAAGAAGTCCGTAGGCCTGATAACTGCCGACACTTACAGGATCGCAGCCGTGGAACAGCTGAAGACATACGCGGAGATACTTGGGATACCTGTATCGGTCGTCTATACGCCGGCTGAGATGCAGGAGGCTATAAGCCAGTACTCGGATAAGGATCTGATACTAATCGATACGGCAGGAAGGAGCCACAAAAACAAAGCGCAGTTCGAAGAACTCAAGGCACTGGTGGCAGCTTCCGGAGCCGACGAAATATACCTGGTCCTGAGTACCACGACGAGTTGGAAGAACTGCAGGGAGATATTGAAAAGTTACAGCTTTTTGCGAGACTACAAGCTGTTGTTTACAAAGACCGACGAGACCCCAGTGCTGGGCATCGTCCTGAATGTCAGGTATATGACGGGGAAAAGCCTTTCATATATCACGACCGGGCAGAGTGTGCCGGACGACATTGAAACGGTGAATGTAGACAAGATAACGAAGAATCTTATAGGGAGTTATCTGAAAGATGGACCAAGCTGAAAAACTCAGGCAAGTAATTGAGGACCTGAAAGCGAAACAGCTGCGCAACAGGAGGGCTTTGCCGGCGATACCGGCAAAAAGGACGGCCAGGGTCATCGCTGTTACCAGCGGCAAGGGGGGAGTAGGCAAAACAAATATTTCTGTCAACCTTGCCATAGCCCTGAGCGAGCAGGGCAGAAGGGTCGTGATACTGGACGCTGATTTCGGCCTGGCAAATATCGACGTACTGTTGGGGATAGTACCGAGGCATACGTTGCTGGATGTCATAAAGGGAAGGAAAAATATAACTGAGATACTGACCGTTGGGCCGCAAAATGTCAGGTTCATCTCCGGCGGTTCAGGAGTGGAGGAACTGTTAAGGCTTGACAGCAAACAGATAGTAAGGTTCATTGAAAACATTTCGATGCTGGACAGGCTGGCAGACATCATAATCATCGATACGGGTGCCGGCATTTCAGATAGTGTGATGAGCTGCATCATGGCCGCGGACGAGATACTGCTGGTGACTACGCCTGAGCCTACTTCGATAACTGATGCATATGCACTGATAAAGATGGTGTCAGGCAGAGACAGGTCGAAGAAGATCAATCTCGTGGTCAACAGGGCGGATAGCAGTTCTGAGGCTATCGACGTACAGAACAAGCTCGTGTTGGTGGCTGACAGGTTTCTTGGGCTGAGATTGGATCCTACAGGCTATATAATGAATGATGATGCCGTGCAAAAAGCAGTTAGACAGCAGCAGCCGTTTGTACTGGCTTACCCCAGGAGCCCGGCTGCCAGGAATATCAGGGAAATCTCGACAAAGCTTACCGGCAATGAGAATACGGGCAATCAACAGCAGGATCCTGGCGTCAGAGGCTTTTTCAGCAGGCTTGTCGGCCTTGTGAGAACTTAGAAGGCTGCGGGAGATGTGCATGGAACTGACGGATATCGAAACAGGTACAAGACTGGAACTTGAGCCGGAATACGGCACGGACAGCGAAAGGAAGCCGGTATATGTGAGCAGTTTCGAATGGGCAGAAGGAAGAGACTCCGCCCTGATAACCGCTCCCATTTCCGCAGGCAGGCTGGTTCCCCTGGAAAAGGGAGCTGTATACAATATCTGTTTTTTGAATAAAGAAGGCAAGTTGCTCAACCTGTACAAGTTCAGGGCAGTCGTCAGGGAGAGGCTGGTGATCGACAATATGCACCTGCTTCTTATAGAGAAGCTTGGCGAGATAGCTAGGATACAGAGGAGAAACTTTTTCAGGCTTGACTGTTATGTGGATGTACGGTACAGGGTTATAAAGTCTATCAGCGATGATGACAACTGTGACATCCCGTTCAGGAAAACGATCACCAGCGATCTGAGCGGAGGAGGGATACGACTTCTGCTCGACGAAAAAATTGACCCCGGTACATACCTTGAATGTGAACTTTTCACCGAAACAGACAGGAAGATCCGTTTTTTCGGGAAAGTCGTCAGGTTCGAACATATCGGGTCAGGCGGGAAGTACAGGTATGCAGCCGGCGTTGCGTATGTAGATATCGATGAAAAAGAGAGGGAAGATGTAATAAAGTATATTTTCGAAGAACAGCGCAAACTTCTCAAAAAGGGCTGGAACAGGTGATGTCGAAAATGATAGGCGTGCTCGTTATAGATGATTCGGCTTTTATGCGCAAAGTACTGAGAGACATAATGGAAAGCGCGCATGACATAAAAGTCGTCGGGACAGCTAAAAACGGGCTGGAGGCATTGGAAATGGTACGTGAACTCCATCCCGATGTCATAACGCTCGACCTGAATATGCCGTCGATGGATGGGCTGACCTGCCTCAGGGAGTTGCAGAAAATCACGGATGCTCCTGTCATCATGCTCAGCAGCCTGACTGTTGAAGGGGGAAAAGCCACGATAGAAGCCCTGGAAGCAGGAGCTATAGATTTTGTGACAAAGCCGTCAAATATGTTTGAGATATCGGGAGAGCAGAAAAAGGTAGAAATAATCAAGAAAATAAGGATGGCTTACAGGTTCAGCAAAAAGAAACGGACTTTCGTGGAGAATTGCCCGAAGGCGGCTGTAACTGAGCAAAGACAGAGGAGCAGCGAACTTAAAGCTTTGATCGCTATCGGTTCTTCGACCGGAGGTCCGAGGGCCCTGCAGGAAGTCATACCCTATATACCTGAGGATATCCCGGCTGCTGTACTTGTGGTGCAGCACATGCCGCCCGGTTTCACGAGATCCCTGGCCGAAAGGCTTGATTCGCTGAGCGGGATGACGGTCAAGGAAGGAGACGACAACGAAATAATATGCCCGGGATATGTATACCTGGCACCCGGCGATTTCCACATGGAAGTGGTGAAAGACCAGGACGGCAGGCTGAGGATACGGCTTACAAAGAACGAGCCGGAAAAAGGACACCGGCCTTCCGTGAATGTACTGATGAAATCCATAGCCAAGACCGGGTTCCCGAATGTGATAGGAGTCATCATGACAGGCATGGGTAACGACGGGAAAGAAGGAGTTATAAGTATCAAGGAAAAAAACAAGGGAGTCATCATATGTCAGGATGAGATGTCCTGCGTCGTATACGGGATGCCGAAGGCCGTAGTGAACACCGGCCTTGCGGATGCGATAGTACCGTTGAAGGAAATAGCAGGTATGATAGTCAAATATTTGGGGGTGGAGCAATAATGGACATGAGTCAATATCTGGAGATTTTCATCGAGGAAAGCAAGGAGCATCTGCAGAGTTTGAATCAGAGCCTGCTACAACTTGAAAAGAACCCGGGCGACCGGTCTATGATCAATGAGATTTTCAGGGTGGCACACACGATAAAGGGAATGGCCGGGACAATGGGTTTCAACAAGATGGCGAAACTGACCCATGATATGGAGAATGTTCTGCACGCCCTGAGGAACGATGAACTGGAAGTAAGCCCTGAACTTGTCGATATCCTGTTCAAGTGCTTAGATGCGCTTGAAAGCTATACGGCAAATATAGTAGAAACCGGTTCCGAAGGGGACAGGGACAGCGAGGAGCTGTCAGGGATACTTTCCGGACTGCTCAGCAGCAAAAGTACTCCGAAGGATCAGGAACAGCCCGGAACCGTTGCTCCACCCGCAGCTGAAACAGGTCATGGGATCGTTTCAGATATTGAACTTGATCAATATGAGACAAATATCATCGACAAGGCGACCGAATTGGGGAACGATGTCTGGCAGATAACCGTCAGGCTGAATAAAGGCTGCCTGCTTAAGTCTGCCAGAGCATTCATAATATTCAAGACCCTTGAAAGGCATTCAGAGATCATAAAATCCGTACCGCCTGTCCAGGACATCGAGGACGAAAAATTCGACTTCGAATTTACTGTGATCGTCCTTACAAAAGAGGACGCGGAAACGATCAAAAAGGACCTCAATTCCATCGCGGAAGTTGACGAGGTCATCATGAAACTGGTCAGGGAGAGGAACAAAGCGGCTGCCAGTGTGCAGGCCGAAGAAATACCGGTTTCCGAGCAACTGCAGGTTACCGGTGATCACAAACAGGCAGCGGCAGCCGGACAGGACAGTAACGATTCCACCGCGAAGAAGACCAAGACCGGCAAGACTGTCAGGGTCGACATAGACAGGCTGGATGTCCTGCTCAACCTGGTAAGCGAGCTCATAATCCAGAAAACCCGTCTCGAAGGGCTTGAGGGAATCGAAAGGACACAGCAGTATACAGAGGCGATAGAGTACCTGGAACGGATAACTACAAGCCTGCATGATGCAGTGATGAAGGTAAGGATGGTGCCTGTCGAAACTGTATTCAACCGTTTCCCGAGAATGATAAGGGACGTCTCCAGGGAACTGGGCAAGGAAGTGGAGCTTGAAATGTCAGGCGTTGACACGGAGCTTGACCGGACTGTGATAGACGAGATCGGCGATCCACTGATCCATCTTCTGAGGAACGCCTGCGACCATGGGATCGAGTCAAGGGAAGAGAGAAGGAAGCTGGGAAAGCCGGAATGCGGAAAGATAGAACTGAAGGCTTACCAGGATGGAAATAACGTGGTCATTGAGATCGGAGACGACGGACAGGGTATCAATGTTGAGAAGGTGAGGCAGAAGATAGTCGAACGAGGTCTCGTGTCGAAAGACATTGCTGCAAACCTGTCGAAGAAGGATCTCATAGAATACCTCTTCAAGCCGAGCTTCAGCACCGCGGATAAAGTGACCGACATTTCAGGAAGAGGAGTAGGCCTTGACGTGGTAAAAACCAAGATAGAGGCTCTTGGCGGAACTGTCGAAGTTGAAACAGAGCCAGGGAAAGGCAGCAGGTTCTATATCAGGCTGCCGCTTACGCTCGCGATAATCCAGGCGTTGCTCGTCATGATCGGCGATGAGAAGTATGCCATCCAGCTGGGTTCCGTGCACAAGATAATAAATATCACACCGGGCGATATAAAAACAGTTCAGAAACAGGAAGTAGTCATGTACAGGAACTCCGTGATCCCGATAGTCAGGTTGCGGGAAGCTCTTGAAGTGCCCGGAGAAAGCAGTGCAGACCAGAAGGTCATGACCCTCGTCATCGTCAAGAAAGGAGAAAGGCTTACAGGATTTATTGTCGACAGGATCATAGGGCAGCAGGAAATAGTTCAGAAATCCCTTGGGAAATATCTGGCGGGTACAAAAGTGATCACGAGCGCTACCATACTTGGTGACGGCAACGTAGCACTGATACTGGATGTCAATGCTCTTGCCAACTGAGTATGCAGCCGAAGCGGAAGATCAGTTTAGGGGGGTTCGGATATGGAGGTCCAGAATACGACTGAAACAAGGAAATACCTGGTTTTCAGGCTTGAAAACGATGAATTCGGTATAGAAATAGACAAGATCTCAACTATTATCGAAAAGGACATGAATATCACCAGGGTTCCGAAACAACCGGCATTTGTCAAAGGAGTGATCAACCTCAGGGGCGAGATAATACCCGTGTTGAGTCTTCGCCTGAAGTTCGGACTTTCTGATGATGTATGTGATGAAAATACCAGGATAATCATCATCAAACTGGAAGACCTGACTGTCGGGCTGATCGTGGATTCTGTCGCCGAGGTCGTGGAACTTGACGACGAGACCACGGAGAGCATATCCAATATAGCCGGCGAGAAATCGTTAGAGTACCTGAAAGGTGTGGGTAAATTAAACGGCAGGATAATAACGCTTCTTGATCTGGAAAAGGTCGTCATACCTGAGGAAGCTGCCACGTAAGTGCAGCGTTTATGAGTTTGAACGGGAGAATGTGCCATGGTTAAAAATATCAATGATCTTAACAGCATCCATATCGATGTGTTGAAGGAGATAGGAAACATCGGAGCAGGTAATGCCGCAACAGCGCTGGCAAAGCTGCTGAACAGGAGAATAGACATGGATGTTCCAAGGGTCAAGATAATGGAATTCAGGGATGTCAGCGAGACACTCGGAGGGGCGGAACTGCCGGTGGTCGGCATAATGCTCAAGGTGACCGGCGACTTTACCGGCAACATACTGTTCATATTAAAGCAGCAGGCCGCGGAGATACTCGTCAATATGCTCATGGGAAGACCTGCTGGTGACAGCGGCGCTGCAGAAGGCCATGTATTTGACGAAATAGAAATTTCAGCGCTGAAGGAGATCGGAAATATCCTGGCAGGATCATACCTGTCATCGCTGTCTGCACTGACAAACCTCAACATTGCCCCGTCCGTGCCTGATCTGGCAATTGACATGGCCGGGGCCATACTGAGCGTACCAGCTATAGAGTTCGGCAAAGTGGGAGACAGCGTTCTCTATATAGAAACGGAATTTACTGAAGGAGACAAAAGGGTTGTCGGGGATTTCTTCCTGGTACCTGATGTAGATACTTACAGCGTGTTAATGAATGCATTGGGAGTTAGTTTCTGAATGGTTAAGGTCATAAAAGTAGGAATGGCAGATTTGCAGTCGTCCGTGCATCCTTGTATAATTACGACGCTTGGCCTGGGTTCCTGTGTTGGCGTGGCATTGTACGACCCGGTCAAAAAGGTTGCCGGACTGGCACATATAATGCTTCCATCGAGCCAGCAGGCTCGTAACAATTCAAATATTGCGAAGTTTGCAGACACTGCGATCGTAAAGCTGGTCCAGGACATGCTGGCTTTGGGCGCAGAGAAATCAAGGCTGATAGCAAAGCTTGCAGGAGGAGCGCAGATGTTCTCGTTTGTCGACGGATCATCTGAAATGCTCAGGATAGGAGCAAGAAACGTGGCAGCAGCAAAGGAAGTGCTGAATTCATTGAAAATACCCATAATTTCCGAGGATACGGGCGGTAATTACGGGAGGACCATTGAGATACATTCCGAGGACGGAAAGCTGAAGATCAGGACCATCGGGCATGGGACAAAGGAGATATAGATATGGGAAACATTCGGAAACTACCATTTTTATCCGGGTGTTCGGCAGCAATACTGGCAGGTATAATAAGCTTTGCCGTTGGAGTCGACAACAGGACCATATATATCCGTATGGCAGTGATGATGTTTCTTTTTTATGGAATAGGAGTCCTTGTGAAGAATGCGGTTCTGAATACACAAAAGGAAATTGAAGAAAAAAAGAAAGAAATGGAACAGGAAGAAGCCAGGAGCAAAAGGAAGCAGAAGGAAGAGCCCATGCAGGAAGCTCCTGAACGGGGTAAAAACACTTTACTCCAGGACGAAAGAACCGTGGCGGAACCAAAAGAGATCAGGAAGGAGTATAATCCAGACCTGGAAGAGGAATTCAGAGCACTGAGCGATGTTATCCTTACAAGAACTAAAGAATAAACCGGGTATACGGGGGATTTAGATGCAGAATGACTCTATGAGCCACAAGGAAATATGGAAGAAGTATCAGGAAACAAGAGACCCTGCCCTGAGAGAGACCCTGATACTCATGTACTCGCATCTGGTCAAGTATGTGGCGGGAAGGTTGAACATATATTTCGGATCGAATGTTGAGTATGAGGATCTGGTAAGTTATGGCGTATTTGGACTGATCGACGCCATAGACAAGTATGACATGAATAAAGGCGTCAAGTTTGAAACATATGCTTCATTGAGGATAAGAGGAGCGATCATTGACAGCATCAGGGAAATGGACTGGGTGCCGAGATCCCTGAGACAGAAATGCAAGGAACTGGAGAAAGCCTACTGGGAAGTAGAGAATGAACTCGGACGGTCGGCGACCGACAGAGACATAGCCGAAAAGCTGAACATATCCGTTGAAGAACTGCACAAGCTGCTGAATGAAGTCAATGTAACTTCACTGATCTCGCTGGAGGACTTCCTTGAGCAGAATTATGAGATCGGAGTGGAGCCGACCAGCGGCAAAAGGCAGGACAGGCCTGAATATGAGGCGGAACTCAACGAATTGAGCGAGATACTTGGCAATGCAATAGACAAACTGCCCGAGAAGGAAAAGATGGTATTGACGCTGTACTACTACGAAGAATTGACTTTGAAGGAGATAAGTGCGATAATGAAAGTGTCGGAGTCGCGCATTTCACAGCTTCATACCAAGGCAATCATGCGTCTCAGAGGCAAGCTTGCAAGACAGAGATCACTGCTTGATGATTGATTTTTGACAAAACAACTGATGCGATCCATATTTACCAGGAGGTCTTGCCTTAATGGTGAGAAATGGTATGGGTTTCAACATAAATGACGGTTTTTGCGAATTGCTTTTCAAAGAGGACGGAGTTTACCTCTGCGTATACCCTCCCGAGGGCAGCGGCAGAAGGCTTGATCTTAACGCCGTCCTGGACCGGCTTGCAAGGAAAAAGGTCAGGGATTTTGACAGGGTCAAGGTCGAACTTGCGGTCAGAAGGGCGGACAAGGTTCCTGTAAAGATAGCCGAACCGCAGGAAGAGGAAAAAATCGATGCGACTGTGAAGGTAACAGTATCGCCTGACAAAATGAAGGCTTATGTCACCTTTACCCCTCCTGACAACGGCAGGATGCTGACCATGGACGAGGTACTTGACGAGCTTTCGAAAAACGGCGTGATCTATGGCATCAACAGGACCAACCTTGAGAATTTGATAAAGTATCCGGTATATAACGAAATGATATGCATAGCCGAAGGGACACCGCCGGTAAACGGCGAAAACGGCAGGGTGGAATACCATTTCGACATCAGCAGGGATCACAGGCCGACCATACTTGAGGATGGCAGGGTAGACTTCAGGGAACTGAACCTGATACAGAACATTGAAAAAGGCGGAGTACTATGCACACTGATACCGCCCACACCGGGCAAGCCCGGCAGGACGGTCGCGGGAACGGACATACCGGCCCTGGACGGTAAACCTGCCGTTTTGCCCAGGGGAAGGAATGTTATCGTTTCCGAGGACGGGACTCAACTGATCGCGAATATAAGCGGGCAGATATGCTATATAGACGGAAAGGTAAGCGTTTTTGCCACGCACGAAGTAAAGGCGGACGTGGACAATTCCACCGGGAATATCAACTTTATCGGCAATGTGGTCGTGATGGGCAATGTCCTGTCGGGATTCACCATAGAAGCAGGCGGGAACGTTGAGGTAATGGGCGTTGTCGAAGGAGCCACTATCAAGGCTGGCGGCGACATTATCCTGCGAAGAGGGATGCAGGGTATGGGCAAGGGCGTTCTGATCAGCGGGGGAGACATTATCGCAAGGTTCATAGAAAACAGCACCGTGGAAGCAAGGAATGACATCAAGGCTGAAGCGATAATGCACAGCAATGTGAAGTGCGGCAACAAGCTCGAACTCTCAGGCAGAAAAGGACTCCTTGTCGGCGGAAGCTGCAAGGTTGGCAAGGAAATAGTTGCCAAGGTAATAGGTTCCCACCTGGCGACAGTCACTGAAATAGAGGTCGGCGTGGACCCGACGGTCAGGGAAAGATATAAGGCAGTAAGAGATGAAATCATACAGATAGAGACAGATTTAAGGAAAGCGGAGCAGGCTATCAACATACTGAAAAAAATGGAGATGGCTGGTACAATTACGCCTGATAAAAAAGAGATGCTTGCAAAAAGCATGAGGACCAGGATCTATTACTCAAGCAGGCTAATGGAACTGAAAGATGAACTTGGCCAGCTCGAGGACAAGCTGCAGCAGGAAGCATATGGCAGGGTAAGGTGCCATGATATAATATATCCCGGTACAAGGGTGGCCATCGGGTCATGTAAGATGTATGTAAAGGAGAACCTTCACTATTGCACGCTTTACAGGGATGGCGCAGATATCAGGGTAGGACCGGTAGACAAGTGATCTGACCAGGCTCTGCTGTTCCGGGCAGGGATGTGAGGAGTATGTCTGTCAAGCCTGTTGATTTTCAAATCGTGATACCGAGATCGGTAGATGCGGCCAGAGTGCGGAGCGAAGAGCTTCAGAAAAACGAAGCAGTCCAGCAGCAGCAGGCTGCGGCCGTGCAGAACCGGGCGGAAAATGCACTGAAACAGGTCTATTCGCGTTCGAAAACAGAGGAAGCCAGGATAACCGAAAAGCAGAGGGAGCGCGGAGGACAGGGAGAAGGCGGGAAGAAGAAAGAAAATAAAGGGAAAGACGGCAGTAAAGGAAAAAGCGGAAGGAAATACGGCGGTACGCCGCCGGAAAGCAGGATCGATATCAGGATCTGACAATATATGTAATATACAATACAAAAGAAAAAAGACATTCGGGCATGTCCCGGGCCGCCCCGCAGCGGCACGAAACCCCGATGATGCCTGATCGTCTGTGAGAGGTGAAAGAATTGAGCGGATTTTACATCAGCATGGTTTTTATAGGTATCCTTTTGGTACTTGTTTCTCTGGTACTCATCTTTATCGACAGGAAGAATGTCTTCACGTTCAAAAAATCTGCCGATGAAAAAATACAGGAACTTCTGGGGATCATCAGTGATGCCGAGCAGATGATCGAGGAGCTGAACCGTTTTTCAGGATACATAGTTGATCAGGTCGATCTCAAGAATGACGAACTGAACAGGAATATAGCGGAGGCGGAGCAGAAAATCAACGCCCTGGTGGAAAAAGTACGCCTTGCTGCGTCAGGACAAAATATCCAGGAGTTGAAAGCAGAAGAGCGGAACAACATGGTTTCGGAAGCCAACGGGGCGCTGGATGCAGAAATTGAGGAAAAAGCTGCCGGCGTAAACGCATATGTAGCTGCCAGCCCTGCAGGAAGTGTGGCCGCGGCTTACAGCAGAAACAGTGTGCGCACTACTGCAGGGAAAAAGGATAAAGTCATCCATTTCAACAAGTACCAGGAAGTGCTGCGCCTTTCGAAAGAGGGAATGAATGAACTGGAAATCGCAAAGAACCTGAATATGGGCAAAGGAGAGGTCGAACTGATCATTGGTCTCAGGAGATGAGCAGGATGGACGGCGGGCGTTTTCATCTGAAGAGTTTGATCCTCGGGATCGGCATCGGGATCATCATAACATCGCTGATAAGCCTGATATACATTTCAGGCAGAGACCCTTTTGAAGGCATCAGCGATGAACAGATAATGGTCAGGGCTGAGAAAATGGGGATGGTCATGAAAGAGTAGCGCCGGCAGATGAGGGGAAGCATTTTGCCTGCTGAGGCTAAAACCTCTGAAAGCGACTTGCCGCCTGAATTCTGTTTCTTGACAATGGCAAGGGGCTATTGTATAATTCAAGTTGCGGCTGCGGAAGAGATGCCGAAGTGGCGAAATTGGCAGACGCACGTGACTCAAAATCACGCGGTAGCGATACCATGCCGGTTCGAGTCCGGCCTTCGGCACCATGGATGAAAGCGAGGTCAGGCAATAACTGTTCTGTTGACTGACCTTGTTTTTTTATTTATAAGGCCATGATGAAAAAAATGCTGACTGCCGGTTTATGATATTTCCACAAGGGGTATATTTATAAATAAGTCAAAATTTGTCTGAAATTCTGCAACTGTTCCGAATCCAAAGAGACAGCATTAACCAGGGGGGGTACATGTATGTATTTCAAGTGGAAAGACGAGTATTGCACCGGCATCGAGGCTATCGACAATCAGCACAGGCATTTGATGGAGATAGGCTCGAAGATCTTTGACCTTGCATATGCTGATGACGGGTGTGACCATTATGACGAGATAATGGAAGTCCTTGGGGAACTGAAGGATTACACCGTCTACCATTTCGGATATGAAGAAGAGCTGATGGTGCGATACGGTTATGAAAGATATGAACCGCACAAGTTCCAGCACTTTTTCCTTACAAAGAAGATTGAAAAGTTCGAGGAAGAAAAGCAGGAAATCGATGACAGGCAGAAGGATACTATACTGAAGCTGGCCGAATTCTTGTCGGACTGGGTCACGAATCACATCCTGAAGGAAGACATGCTGTATAAGGATTTTTTCAAAAGCAAGGGTATGTGATGTGTCCTTTCAGTAAGTAACATATTGACAGCTACCGAAGCATCGTATATCATTATTAAAAATAAAACTGAACACAGGCAAAACGGCGTTGACGGGGAGGAGTACATGCGCTCCTGAAACACAGAGAGAAGATGGCCGGTGAAAATCTTCATGACGGACGCATGGAAGTAGCCTCTGAGCTGTGGACCGAAAGGCCGGGCCGAGTAGGCTCCAACGGAGTTTCCACCGTTAAAGGGAAAGCAATATCGGATATCATTACATGATGTCCCGTATTGGCAGAGTGCAGATCTGAGATCTGAATTGAGGTGGTACCGCGGATTTAAAGTCCGTCCTGAGCATGACAAGATGTCTGCTCGGGGCGGACTTTTTGATTACGTAAGTTTTGACTGTGTTCGCAGTTGGGAGGTATCATCGATGGACAAAAAGTATCCATTTGAGCAGTCGGAAAAGGAAATGCAGAAATTCTGGGAAGAAAACGGGATTTACCGTTTCGATCCTGATAGCCCGAAGGAGATCTGGTCGATAGACACTCCTCCTCCGACGGTAAGCGGAAACCTTCACATAGGTCATGTCTTTTCCTATGCGCAGGCCGAGATGATCGCAAGGTACAGGAGGATGCAGGGCTATAATGTCTTTTACCCGTTCGGGTTCGATGATAACGGGCTGCCGACTGAAAGGCTGGTGGAGAAGGAAGAAGGCATAAAGGCAGCCGATGTGCCAAAAAGGGAATTCGTTGAAAGATGTCTATCGGCTACGAAGAAGTATATAGAAGAGTTCAGGGATCTGTGGCGGTCGCTGGGTTTTTCCGTTGACTGGTCGCTCCAGTATGAGACCATCGGCACGGAAGCGCAGAGGATTTCACAGAGGTCTTTCATCAGGCTGTTCAGGGAAGGGAAGGCATATATGAAGGAGTCGCCGGTGCTCTGGTGCACAGAATGCAGGACTTCCATCGCCCAGGCTGAACTCGAGACAGCAGAAAAAACAACGGTTTTCAATTATATACCCTTTGAGTTTGCTGACGGAGGCGGCAGACTGGTTGTTGCAACGACACGTCCCGAACTGCTGTACGGATGCGTCTGCCTCTTCGTGAACCCTGATGATGAGAGGTACGCGCGCTACGAAGGGAAGACCGTCCGTGTCCCGCTGTATGGGCATGAAATCCCGGTGCTGGCAGACAGAAAGGTTTCGGTGGATAAAGGCACGGGAATAGTCATGTGTGCAACTTTCGGAGACAGTACGGATGCGGAATGGTATGAAGAGCATAAACTGCCGTACAGGGGGACAATAACGCAGGAAGGCTTGATCGACTCTGGTGTGCCGTTTGTCGGAGGAATGGATATAAAGCAGGCAAGAAAGCGGATCACGGAACTTCTCAGGGAAAACGGGCTGCTGCAAAAGTCCGAAGAGATCACGCATACCGTGGCCGTCCACGAACGCTGCGGCAAGGAAACAGAAATAATACTTTCCAGGCAGTGGTACATCGATATATTGACCAACAGGGAGAAATTCATCGAAGCAGCCGAGCAAATCAACTGGTATCCTGGATACATGAAGGAAAGGTACAGGACCTGGGTCGAAAATCTGAAATGGGACTGGTGCATTTCAAGGCAGCGTTACTTTGGTGTGCCGATTCCGGTCTGGTACTGCGGAAAATGCGGCAAACCCGCGGCAGCGGACGAGTCACAGCTGCCGGTCGACCCGGCTGAAAGCAGTCCGGACATGCCGTGTTCCTGCGGGAGCACCGAGTTTATACCGGAAACTGCAGTTCTGGATACTTGGGCAACTTCTTCCGTGACGCCGCAGATAAACGCACGATGGTGCGAAGCTGGCGATATGAGCGCGAAACTGCTGCCTATGAGCATGAGGACGCAGGCACATGAAATAATAAGGACATGGGCCTTCTACACGATAGTCAGAAGCATTTACCACACCGGCAGCATTCCATGGAAGGATATCATGATCTGCGGTTTCGTCCTCGCAAAGAAAAACGAGAAAATCAGCAAATCGAAAAGCAACTCGGCTATGTCCCCGAAGTCCCTCATAGAGAAACATTCGGCGGATGCCATAAGATACTGGGCGGCAAATTCAAGGCTCGGGACCGATACTTATTTTTCTCCCGACGATCTGGATGTTTCTGCCAGGTTCATCACAAAGCTGTGGAATGCTGCAAGATTCACCATATCCCAGATCCGTGATTTCGATCCCGGGGAGGAGCCGGAAATGCTTCCGGTGGACAGGTGGATCAGGGAGCGGAGCAGGCAGACCATGAACGAGGCTGCAAAACTGCTGGACCGGTATGAAGTCGGACTTGCGCGCCGTGTTGTCGACGAATTTTTCTGGAAGGATTTTTGCGACGATTACATTGAGATAGTCAAAGAAAGGCTGTATCAGCCGGACATCCACGGCTGTACAGAGCGGAGGTCGGCCCAGCGGGCCTTATATGACACCATGCTCGATATCCTGAAAATGTATGCCATATATGTACCTCATATTACGGAATATATCTACCAGGCATACTTCAGGAAGCATGAAGCTGAGATTTCCCTGCATCTGACCCGCTGGCGCCATAACAGGGATTTTGACGAAGACATCCTGGAATTCGGGAAGCAACTGAAAGAGGCGATCAGCCGTGCCAGAAGGCTCAAATCTGCGGAATCGCTGTCGATGAAGGCCGAAATAGAAGAGCTTTGTATCAGCACGGAAGAGAAATACAGGGAGTACTTCTTACGGACGCTCCCGGACATCAGGGCCTGCTGCAGGGCAAAAGAGATAAAACTGACAATACTGTGATTTGTACTGACTGCACAAAAAAGGAGCCAGGCACGATATTGGTTTATTGCAAAAAATTGTTGAACGAATGTCATCTTTTATTTATAATAGACGGTAAGCAATCCCGGCGACGGGATGCGGAAAAGTTATACCTTTCAAGATGACAGAGTAGGTTATTGCGCGTTAAGTGCCAGTTGGATGGGAAGTTGCCGCTGGACGAAAAATCCTTCGTGGATTTGCGGTGCAATAGCCGCATTCCGCTGTCACATGAGGTGAAGGCATTTTCCTTCCTTCTGTGACGCAGCGTCGTCGAGAAGGAGCGCCGTCAGCTGTCGGTCTTTGCAGCTGGCGGGCTTATTGAAAGGAAGGAGGTGCTTTGTTTTATGAAAAAGACAAAAGTGATCACTTTTATGGGCATGCTTGTAGCACTGAATGTGCTGCTTACGCATGTCGTACCGCTCATAAAGACCGATTTTGTAAGAATCAGTTTTGGCTTCATACCGCTTTCTCTCGGATCAATGCTTTTCGGGCCGGTCATAGGCGGTATGGGCGGTGCGATCAGTGATTTGCTCGGCATGATCATCGCTCCCAAAGGCGCATATTTCCCGGGATTTACACTGAGTGCATTTCTTTCAGGAGCTATTTACGGGCTGTTCCTGTACAGGAAGCCTAAAAACCTGACAAGGATCACTCTTGCTGTGCTTAGCATTTCCGTATTCGTCAATTTGGGGCTGAATACTTACTGGCTTACGATCCTTCAGGGGAAGGGCTTTCTGGTGATGCTTCCTGAAAGGGTTATACAGAATGCAATAATGTCTGTTATACAGGTCGCGATGATTTCACTTGTCTGGAAATTCGTGGGGAAAAGCATTGAAAATGAGTTGCTGAAGCAGCCTGTGTGATATGGCGGGGAGTCCTTAACGGACTCCCTGCTGCTTCACCTCACTTGCTATTTCAATATCTCAATGCTGTAACCCTTTCCGTTATTGTCATCCACGTTATTGAAAGTATCCTTGAAGCTGAGTTTCAGATAATCTTCCTTCAATGCAGGTATCGTGGCTTCAAAACCTGTGTCTTTTTTTACCATCGGGATGGCCTGTTCGTTATCCCAGTTGCTTCCATAGCCCAAATGGAGCGTTATCTCCTCGGCACCGTTTTTGGCAAGGATGCCGTCGTAAAAAACAGTTATTTTGTCTCCTACGACAGGCAAAGCCGGACTGATGGCCACTCCTTTATCCAGGTAATCCAAATTTCTGGTTTTTCTTTCGTTCATCATGTCACCCCTGTCATTTTGTGTGCTTACTGCTGCAAGGCAGTCACATATCGTCCATGAAATAACCTCATGATGATTAGCATATACATCTCTGGATGAAAAATTCGCGGAAGAGATACATGAATGCGGAAGGCAGCGTTTACAGCAGAATTTTTTCTGTCCAATTGCCAAGACTAAATATGTGATCATCCAGAATGACAATGAGAGGACATCGAAAATGAAAGCAGTTATAATGGCAGGCGGTGAAGGCACAAGGCTGAGGCCCCTTACATGCAACAGGCCAAAGCCGATGGTGCCGGTTGCCGGAAGACCGGTCATGGAGCATACAGTCAGGTTGCTGAAAAACCACGGCATGGACAATATAGCCGTTACGCTGCAGTATCTGCCAGATCACATAACAGAGTATTTCGGGGACGGCAGTACTTTCGGCGTGAGGATGCGGTATTATATCGAAAGCAGACCCCTTGGTACCGCAGGAAGCGTAAAAAATGCGGAGGATTTTCTCGATGAGACGTTCCTTGTGATCAGCGGTGATGCACTTACAGATATAGATCTTATAAAGGCCGTCAGCTTTCACAGGGAAAAGGGGGCCCTGGCGACGCTGGTGCTCAAAAGGGTCGATGTGCCGCTGGAATACGGAGTAGTAGTCACGGACGAAGACGGGAGGATAATACGCTTCCTCGAAAAACCGGGCTGGGGAGAAGTGTTCAGTGATACCGTGAACACAGGCATATACATCCTGTCGCCTGAAATATTCAGCTATTACAAAAAGGACCAGGTCTTCGATTTCAGCAGGGACCTGTTTCCGCTGCTGATGAAAGAGAACAGGAAATTGTATGGTTATATAACGGATGAATACTGGTGCGACATAGGCGACATTAACGCATATATGCAGGCGAATTTCGATGTGATGGACAGAAAAGTAAAGGCAGACATACCTGGTACGGAAATCAGGCAGGGTGTCTGGACCGGCAGCGGAACTACAGTCGATGAGTCAGCAAGGATCGAAGGACCCTGCATAATAGGTTCCGGCTGTTATGTAAAAGAAGGCGCCGTCATCGGCAGCCATACAGTGATCGGCGACAACTGCATCGTGGAAGAGAGCAGCAGCATCAAAAGAAGCGTGATCTGGAAAAACTCGATCATCGGTGAAAAAGCGGAAATAAGGGGCAGCGTGATATGCAGCCGCGCGGTCCTGGAAAGCGGGACATCTGCCTTTGAAGGTTCTGTCGTCGGTGAAGGATCCCATATCGGTGAAAGGACGATTATAAGGCCATCCGTGAAAATATGGCCAGGAAAGCATGTTGACATGTGCATGGAGCTTTGCGAGAACCTTGTCTGGGGTTCCAGGGCCGGAAGGAACATATTTGGCTACAGGGGAGTCACGGGGACCGTAAATACGGACATGACGCCCGAATTTGCCGCAAAACTCGCTGCTGCATTTGCAGCGGCAGTGAAAAGCAGGGGGATCATAGGAGTATGCTGCGACGGAACACCGGCGGCAACGATGATAAAAAGCGCGCTTGTTTCCGGACTGCTTTCGGCAGGAGTGCACGTGAATGATTACAGGAGGCTCCTGCTTCCTGCCCTGAGATCAGCAGTCAGGCTTTACAGGCTTGACGGAGGTATCTATGCCGGCGTATGCGGCGAAGGCAGGCACCGGCTGGCGCTGGATTTCATCGACAATGCCGGAAGGAACATAGACAAATCGACTGAAAGAAGAGTGGAAACGTTGTTTTACAGGGATGATTTCGGCCGATGCGAAGCAGGATGTATAAAAGGCGTGACTGAAATATCTGATTTCGGCGATTTTTACCTGAAAAACATAATCAGCGGGATCAGGTCGGAAAAACTGGGCTTCAGGATCGCGATGAGGAAGGGACCGGAACATGTAACAGAAGCGATAACATCACTGCTGGGAGAAACCGGTTGCTCAGTGGAGACAGTTGATGCCGGCATCCTGAATGACATGAAACAGTTCTGCGAGTTCGTCAGGAAAGGCAGATTCGATATCGGCGTGTCCATTGGTGAAACATGCGAAAAAATGCTGCTGGTGGATGCGTCGGGAAGGCTTGTCACCGAGGATATGTTCATGGCGCTCGTTTCCTTGGTAATCCTCAGGAAAATGAAAGGAAGTACGCTGGTCGTGCCTGTCTCGGCAAGCCAGGCCATTGAAAGGCTGGCTGAAGAGTACAACGGAAGCGTGGTACGCACCCGGACGGCAGCAAGGGACATTATGGCAGGACTGTTGGCAAAAGAAGCGAAGGAGGAACTGTTGGAACAGTTCACAATGTATTTCGACGCGGCAGCCGGACTTGTGAAACTGCTGGACTTCATGAAAACCAACAACACTTCACTGCAGGAAATGGTTAACATGCTGCCTGAGATCCATATGCGCAGGAAGGAAGTCGAATGCAGCTGGGATGCGAAGGGCAGGGTGATAAAAAAGATAATACAGGAGCATTACGGAGGAAGGGTCGAGATGCTCGAAGGGATCAAGGTATACAACGACAAAGGCTGGGTGCTTGTCCTGCCTGATGCGGAAAGGCCTGTATGCAACGTTATCGGAGAGGGGTTTACAGAGGAATTCGCTGAAGAACTGACCAACATCTATGCCAGGAAAGTGATGGAAATAAGCCGAAGCTGAAAAAATGCATTATTTCATGTCTCCAACGGCTCCTGGGACAGACGTCGGATTTCCAGTAAAAGCTTTCACTTGAAATCGTGAGGCTTAACAAGTAGAATTGAGTTGAACACGGATTTTCATTTCGGGAGTTGCTATGAACAAACCTGCGAGCCGTTATATTTCATTTATAGTATTCATGCTGCTGGGAACGCTCATGGCATGGCAGCTGAAAAGCACACTCAACGTAAAGAGGGCTGCTGCTTCCAATGCCCTGAATGCCAATGCCCTGAGGGAACAGATAACGGAGCTCATGCAGGATATCGATGAACTCAGGGTGGCGATCGATGAAAACATTGCGCTGCAGAATGAGATCATCAGGGAATATATAGAGCTGCAGAATGACGACCAGCTGAGGAGGGAATGGGATGTCATCAAACTGCAGACCGGCCTTGTGGGAGTCGAAGGGCCTGGCATCAGGATAACCCTGGATGACGCTCCTGCCCGGGAGCCCGACATGCCTTTTTCCTGGTTCATCATACACGACTACGATATCAGGTCCATACTGAACGACCTGAAAATTGCAGGGGCGCAGGCTATCGCCATCAACGGGGAACGTGTCGTGCCAATGAGCGAACAGATATGTGCGGGACCGACCATAATCATCAATGGCAACAGGTATCCGGTCCCTTATGTTATCGAGGCGATCGGCGATCCTGATGCGCTGTATGAAGCCATGAACATAAGCGATAAAGTGTTGGAACTGAGGCGGTTCAATATCCAGGTAGACATAAAAAAAGCAGACAGGATACGGATATCCAAATTCAGCGGCGCTGACAAACTTGACAGGTATATTTCCGGACTGGAGGTTGTCGTAAAATGAAAATAGCGCGCAATCTGGCGATGATGATGGTGTGTATGCTGCTGGGCATAATGCTTGCGCTTCAGTACAAAAGCGTTAATTATAACCAGAGAATGGCCAGCCTTGAGAATAAAAGGCTTGAAGAACTCAAGGAGGAAATAATCAGGCTCCAGAACCAGAAAAATGAGCTGCAGGAAAGGTACCAGAAACTGGAGGAGGAAAACCAGACATATGCCAGGGTAAAAGCCGGCGACAGCGAAGCCGTGCAGCAACTGAAGAACAACCTGCTGAAGGCAAGGATATTTGCAGGCCTTGAAGATGTAAAAGGAGCTGGTATAATAATCACGCTGGACGACAACTTCCCGTGGTCTGTTTCGTATTACGACATACTTGATGTCGTGAATGAGCTCAGGGCCAGCGGCGCCCAGGCGATTTCCATCAACGACGAGAGGGTCGTGGCGATGACGGAGATCCGCGGAGCCGGGGATTACATCATGATAAACGGAAAGCAGCACAGGACGCCGTTTGTGATAAAGGCGATAGCCAATCCGAATAACCTTGAACGTGCACTGACGATGATCGGCGGTGTTGTGGAAAACCTCGAGGCAGACGGACTTAAAGTGAGTATTAAAAAATCTGACGAGATCATAATATATAAATTCGTCGATGACGGCACTTCTATCAGGACAGATCTGCTCACACCCGTGGAATGAGGACGGCCACAAAGTAATCGGCATATTTTCCGGCCTCCATAATAAAATTGTAAAAGCAGGCAATATGGCTTTTTTGCCTATTTTCCGGAGGTCGTATCATGAGAACTTGCAAAAAGAGCATAGAATCGGCCTGTGCCAGGACGGCCGCCGCGGCTGCCGCCTTATGCCTGGCCGTTAGTCTTTCAGGCTGTTCGGAAACAGGTAAATACAACCCTGCGCTGAGCGACCTGGGAGGTGTATACGCCAGCAGCTTCAGGGACCTGGACCTTTCGGTCGAGATAAGCGGGAAGCTGTCTGAAGAGGATGTGGAAGACAGCAGCATATATGCGCAGGAAAACTGGGGTTCCGACGGATTTACACAATATGACCATGATTCTGAACGTACAGTATTCGGGGAAGATGATGGATCTGCAGTTATTGCCGAAGGAGAAGTCAGCAATAAATTATTGAGATGGGGCATATCGAGGAGACCTGACAATCTGCCGCCAAAAGCGGACCCCGGCGCTCCGGAGCTTCTTGAAAAATATGGCGGAGCATGGATAGGGGACACAGAAAAAAGTGTCATTTACCTGACATTTGATGAAGGCTACGAAAACGGATATACTCCCGTCATACTCGACACACTGGCAAAGCATAATGTCAAGGCTGTTTTTTTCATAACGGGGCCCTATCTGAAAGAGCACCAGGACCTTGTCAGGAGAATGGCAGAAGAAGGGCATATCGTCGGGAATCACACCGTGCATCACCCGAGCCTGCCCACTCTGGATGACAGGCAGGTGGAAGAGGAGATACTCGGCCTGGAAAGGGCATTCAGGGAGAAATTCGGCAAAGGGATGGAGTTTTTGCGTCCGCCGAAAGGAGAGTACAGTGAAAGGACTCTCCGGCTGGCCAATGATCTAGGATACTGCACCCTGTTCTGGAGCTTCGCCTATGACGACTGGTACCGGGACAAGGTAAGAGGGCCGCAGTACGCATATGACATTGTCATGCGCAACCTGCACAATGGCGCAGTTTTGTTGCTGCACGCCGTATCAAAGGATAATGCATATGCTCTGGACAGCATAATAAAAGGTGCAGCGGAGAGGGGATACAGTTTCGGGGATCCGCGCGATCTGCTGCCGTCCGGGAAGGCTGGAGATGCAACCTATGGCGAAGAATAGCGCGGCTGATGCCAAGGGAGGCAAAAAAGCGGACGGGAACAGGAGCGCCGGCAAAAAAAGCGTAAAGGAAAAATTCACGGAAATGCTGGAACTCCCCAAGGACCTGGTCCTGGACCGCCCTAAACTGACTCTCATCGGCAACAGGGATATGATGATCGAAAACTACAAATCTGTACTGGAATACGATACCGGTATCCTGAGAATAAACACGGGAACCGGTGTCATCAGGATTACAGGGTCTGACCTCTCGATAAGGGAAATCACTTCCGATGATATCGTTGTATCAGGAATGGTCCGCTCAGTCGAATTCATCGATGCGGGGTGAAATTCTTGCTGTTCAGATTGTGGAATTATCTGCGCGGATATGTTATTATTATAATCGAAGGCTTTTTCATAGAGAAATTCATAAACATCTGCGCCAGACGCCGGATACACCTGTGGGATGTCAGGCTCCAGAGCGAGCGTCGGGTGACGGCGAGGATGAGCATCAGCGGATTCAGGCTCATCAGGCCTGTCGCCAGGAAGACAGGATGCAGGGTGAGGCTGCTGAGGAAAAGGGGCCTGCCGTTTGTGTTCAGCAAGTATCGCAGACGGAAGGCGTTTTTTGCTGGAGCGGTTTTGTTTTTTATACTGATAAACGTGCTTGCGTCTTTTGTGTGGAGCATAGAGATCACCGGCAATGAGAAGCTGGATACGGTTTTCCTTGAAAACGCGCTGGCAGCCAACGGCATCAGGACAGGAGCGCTGAAATACAGGATCGATACCCGCCGCGCTGTTGAAAGGATGATGCTGGAAATCGGCAGGCTGTCCTGGATCAGCATAAGTATAAAAGGAACAAAGGTGAAGGTAGAGGTAAGGGAACGCGGTGACATACCGGAAATAGTGCCGAGGCATATACCATGTGACATTGTTGCCTTGAGGGACGGCATTATCAGGCAGGTCATCGCAAAGGAGGGTATCGAGGCAGTATCGGAAGGAGATACTGTGAAAAAGGGGCAGGTGCTTATATCAGGACGCGTCCCTGTTAAAGGGGAAGAACAGTACCGGCTGGTACATGCGATGGGGACCGTCAGCGCGAGGACATGGTATGAGGACGAAGCGCCCGTCGTCCTTACCAGGACTGAGACGGTCAGGACAGGCAGGGCGATAAGGGATCACTCGCTGATACTGTTTTCAAAAGAGCTTGACCTGATAAGGAAAAAGGTCAGGTTCAGCGAGTATGTTACAGAGGAATCAAGGAAAAAACTCAGCATAGGCGATGACCTGGTTTTCCCGTTTGAATGGGTGACCGTCACCCATTTCGAAGTCGCGACACTGGAAGCCAGTATCAGCGAAGAGGATGCGAGGGAAACGGCGGCAAGGGAAGCGTATGAAAAAGCGCTG
>JAKOPX010000469.1 GCA_029778665.1 Bacillota bacterium
CACAGGGAGCGTCCAGCGGCCCCGTTTGCCCTGAATGTGGTGGTCCAATATCGGCGGCGGAACGACAGTATTCCATGAAGAAATACGGCCGTGAATTGTGCCGTTCCTGCCAGAAGAAGGTTTAAGGGGTTTCCTGTTAGTCGAAAGGGGGTGTATTTTGTGCCAAACAGGATAATCAAAGAATCAATATGCAGAAGCGAAAACATAAATCAGCTTTCGGCAGGAGCGGAAGTCTTCTTCTATAGGCTTATTGTGAATTGTGATGATTATGGCCGGTTTTCAGCCGATCCGGACCTTCTGGCTTCGCTTCTATACCCACGGAAAAGGTCCTTAAAGACTTCTACGGTTAAAAAATGGCTTAATGAGGTCGCGAAGGCCGGACTGATCATAATCTACGAAAACGGCGGCGAAACATTTATCCAGGTCAGAACATGGGACAAGCACCAGCAGATCAGGAATAAACGCAGTAAATATCCGGCACACACTGACCCAGATAGTAATGTGTTGGTAGATGTATTCAACGGAAATCATTTGATAGCAAATGATAGCAAATGTCCCCGTAATCCAATCCAATCCAATCCAAATAAGAATCCAATCCAATCCGAATCGCCTGACGGCGAAGGGGTGGTTTCTGGTTTTGATTTGTTCTGGTCTGCTTATCCGAAAAAAGTCGGCAAGAAAGACGCTGTTAAAGCCTGGAATAAGATTAACCCAGATGAAAGTCTGGTTAAGGCCATTATCGAAGGGGTTGAACGCTGGAAAGGAACTGAACAATGGAACAAAGACGGCGGCCAGTTTATTCCCTATCCGGCGACCTTCCTTCGACAAGAACGCTGGAATGATGAAGTCCAGTCGATTGCCCCTAAACAGCAGGCACCGGCTGAAAAGAATTACGACGACGACGAAGACTTTCTTTCTACCTAAAGGGGTGATGGTATGAATGAGGTTATGAACAAGCTGGTCGCCGCAAGTCTTCAGAACCGTAATGAAGACGACTACCTGGACGAAGAAGGTTTCCTTGTGTGCGGTAAGTGCCACACCAGGAAACAACAAGACATAACCCTTCCAGCATTCGGGGACCGGTCCGAAAGGGTTGTTCGTGTCGGAATAGCTTGCGAATGCAGGAAGAAGGAAATTGAAGCAGAACGCGCGGCTGAAGAACGAAGACAATTCCTTCAGCGAATGGAAGTCCTTCGCCGTGACGGGATCACCGATCCGGCGTACTTACAATACACCTTCGACCAGGACGATAACCGGAACCCAGAGGTTTCCGAAGTCTGCCGGCG
>JAKOPX010000076.1 GCA_029778665.1 Bacillota bacterium
AGCAGGTTTATGATGATGCCCAGTACGCTGTTCAGCCAGGCACATGGCTTCAGGCCGTCCTTGTCGGTAACTACCAGTATGATGCCGAGAGGCAGGCCAAGCAGATAAGCCAGGGACGATGACACCAGCGTCATGTACAATGACTCAAGGAATCCTTTTCCGATCATTTCTATAATTGCCGGATCAAACAAAGTCTCTTACCTCCTCCACCGTTAAGCCCCTGTTGCGAAGATAAGCCATCATTTTTTCTCCCGTCAGCTTATCTTCAGGAAGCTGGATGACGATCTGTCCGAAAGCTTTACCGTCAATGTTCCTGGTGTCGGCAAATATGATATTGACGGTCTGCCTGAACTCAAGCACCATATTGGCGATAACAGGCTCAAAGGATGAGCTCCCGTTAAATACGATGCGGCAACATCGTGAACTGGTGAAGTGATCCACCCTTTCCCCTTCGGGGAACACCAGCCGGCGGGCCGCTTCGGTCGCGGGCCTTGTGAAAATGTCCTGGACATAGCCGACTTCGGCGATGCGCCTGTTGTCGATAATTGCGACCCTCTGGCAGATCTCTTCCACCACGCTCATTTCATGGGTGATGATGACGATGGTGATCCCGAGCCTCCTGTTGATGTCCTTCAGCAAAGCCAGGATACCCTTGGTCGTTGCCGGATCGAGGGCGCTGGTTGCTTCGTCGCACAGGATGACCTTTGGATTGTTGGCAAGGGCCCTTGCGATGGCAACACGCTGTTTCTGCCCGCCTGAAAGCTGTGACGGGTATGCGCTGGCCTTGTCGGACAGGCCTACCAGTTCCAGCAGTTCAAGGGCGCGGGCTTCAGCCTCTGTTTTCCTGACACCGGCGATTTCCAGGGGGAAACATACATTCTTCAGCACATTTCGCTGCATGAGCAGGTTGAACTGCTGAAAGATCATCCCCATGGACTGCCTGACCTTGTAAAGCTCCTTCTGGCTGAGGGTGGCAAGATCCTGGCCGTCGAAGTATACGGTGCCCATGGTGGGCATTTCAAGAAAGTTCAGACACCTCACCAGCGTGCTCTTGCCGGCGCCGCTCATACCGATGATCCCGAATATTTCGCCTTCCATGATGTCAAGATCGATGTCCTCAAGAACGCTGACCTCACCTGCGTCGGTCCTGAAAACCTTGCTGAGCCCCCTGATTTGAATCAGGGGAGTACCGGTACTCATTGATGGTTACTCCAATCTTTTATCATATTATTCATATAGGTTTAATTATATTTTATACAGTTGATTTGCCTTGTCAATAATAAGGTGCAGTTTTCGTGCATTTGCATAAAATATAAACCTCTCTGGTCATTCTATCTGTCATATGTAAAAAAATCAAGTTTAAATAATGTATAATAAAACTGACGGGCGACCTGCCCTGGAGAAAACGGATCATTGGAGTTGCCGGCATGTTCAGCATAACGACCTACATTATTGAGTGTGCGATCATGATGGCTGCGTTTGGTAGCCTTGTGTTCGGGATGCTTCTGATAAACCCGGTCAGCTTTATCAGCGATTACCCTCCGGAGATACAGGAGGAGTACTACCGTTCACAGAACAAAGAGAGGGTCAGGAAAAAACTTACCGCTGTCATGATAGTCAAAAAAATGATCGCGCTGGTCATTTTCGCTTTTATTTTCGCCTGGATGGCCCATATAGCAGGTGCAACAAACTTTATCCAGGGGTTGTTGGCTGTATATGGATACATCATCGCGCTTGCAGCTTTTGATACCTGCATCCTGGACTGGCTGCTGTTCCCGAACATCAGGAGAGCGCGCCTTCCGGGAACGGAGCACATGGATATGGAATACCGGCAGAAGCTGTTCCATTTGAAGGCCATGCTTCCGATGCTGCCGGTGTTCGCTGCCGGGGGCGTGGTCAGCGCACTGATAATGGTATGGATATGGTGAGACCGCAAAACCTGCTGTGACAGGCCGGATACGCAGTACTGATGCTAAATGCGCACGTTGACTCCATTGTCCCCGAGATAACTTTTCAGGTCCCGTATATCTATCTTTTTGGTATGGAATACGCCTGCCGCCAGACCTGCATCTATCCTGTCATACCTGAACAGTTCAAGGAAATCCTCCATTTTCCCGGCTCCTCCGCTGGCGATCAGCGGCACTGACACTATTTCGCCAACAGCGCGGAGCATCGGGAGATCGAAACCTCCGCGGACACCGTCGGTATCGATGGAGTTGAGCACGATTTCTCCCGCACCGAGGTCTTCCCCCATTTTTGCCCATTCGAGGGCATCTATTCCCGTGTCGATCCTGCCGCCCTTGGCAAAGACATGGAATTTCCCGTTAACACGCTTGACGTCCATGCTCAGCACGACGCACTGGCTGCCATAGCGTTTCGCTGCTGAGCTGATCATCATGGGGTCTTTTATGGCGCCGCTGTTGACGCTTACCTTGTCAGCGCCTGATTTCAACACCATATCGAAGTCTTCCAGCGAGTTTATTCCCCCTCCGACAGTAAGGGGTATGAAGATCTCGGAAGCCACTGCCCGTAAAACGTCGGCAAAAAGCTTCCTGCCCTCAAAGCTTGCGGTGATATCATAAAATACCAGTTCGTCTGCACCGGTCTCACTGTAATGGCGCGCCATTTCCACGGGATCCGCCATGTCCTGTATGTTTTTGAAGTTCACGCCCTTGACGACTCTCCCGTTCATCACGTCAAGGCAGGGTATTATCCTTTTACTTATCATTGGACAGCCTCCATGCGCAAAACTGCGATTTACTGCATTGGCAACCAGCCAAATTCCGTGCAAGCTATTTATTTGCCAGTCATTCATGCATGCCATATCTGGCCATCAGACGTGTTTCATGCCAACTGTGCGTTCCATGCAACTGATCCGGTCGTCAGCCATGTAATGTGTCAGCCTGTATCCGGGCGTATGCATCGTATACCTGTTATATTTCTGCGAAAGCCCTGAGCAGTCTGAGGCCCGCCTCACCGCTTTTTTCGGGATGGAACTGCATGCCGTAGACCTTGCCGGAGCCGGAGCGTACGAGTCCCGTTACCATGACGCTGTATTCGGAAACGCCCAGTATGTTTTCGGTGCAGTTTTTGGCGTAAAAGCTGTGGACATAGTAGACCCACTCACCATTGGTAAAATACTTGAATATTGGGTCGTCCCTGACGACCTCAAGCCTGTTCCAGCCCATGTGAGGGACTTTCAGCGCCGGGCCGATATCTGCCGCAAGCGGCGCGACCGTGCCGGGTATGAGTCCCAGGCCTTCGTGTTCGCCGTGCTCGTAGCTTTTATCGAACAAGATCTGCATTCCAAGGCATATGCCAAGAAGTGGCTTTGCTCCTGCCAGTTCTTTTACCGTGTCCTCAAGTCCGGATTCCCTAAGCTTCGCCATGGCATCGCCAAAAGCGCCGACGCCGGGAAGGATTATCCGTTCAGCCCTAAGCAGGTCTTCCCTTTTATTTGTCACGATACAGTCGAGCTCCAGGAAGCGGAGGCTCGACACCAGCGAAAAAAGGTTGCCTACACCGTAATCAATAACAGCGATCATTTGCGATCACCCCTTTTGAGGGAAAGATACTGAAGGTCAAAAAATCCGGAAGCAGCCGATTTCACCTTTGAAACGCGGGCTTCCCCTGGAACCGGATGCTTTCCGGAACCTGGGATCCATCCTGAAAATCGGGTTTTCTCTGAAATCCGGGTCATACCGCAATCGGGCTATACCACCTGGAATATATAAAACTTAAGGTAGTCTGTTTCAGGGACATTCCACAGTATGGGATGGTCCGGGGCCTGCTGACGCGCCTCGATCTGCCTGAGGGACACGGCAGCATCCTTTGCGGCACTTGCCAGTACGCTTCGGAACATTTCATCCGTCATGAAATGGCTGCAGCTGCAGGTTGCCAGATATCCGCCGCGGGGCAGCAGCTTCATTGCTTTCAGGTTTATCTCTTTGTATCCGCGGGCGGCGGACTTCACTGTCTGGCGGGACTTTGTAAAGGCAGGCGGATCAAGGATGATGAAGTCATAATTCCTGCATTTTCGTTCTGCCAGCCTTGTCAGAAGGTCAAACACATCCTCGCACAGGAAATCCATTTTTCCGTCCAACCCGTTACGCACGGCATTCGCTTTCGCCATGTCGATGGCGGACTGCGAGACATCGACGCAGGTAACGTGCTCGGCTCCGCCCAGCGCCGCATTGAGGCCGAAGGAACCGATATGGGTAAAGCAGTCCAGGACACGCTTGCCCGTGGCGATACGGGCAACAGCGGCCCGGTTGTACTTCTGGTCCAGGAAAAAGCCTGTTTTCTGCCCGTTCTCCACATCCACCAGGTACCTTACGCCGTTTTCGCATATCTCCGTAACTGCTGATTCCGGCACCGGGAAGCCATCGGCACGGTACCAGTCTTTATATTCAGGAAGCCCTTCCAGTGAGCGCAGGGCGATGTCATTCCGCTCATAAATGCCCATCAGGGTTTCGCCCATTTCGGCAAGCACGTCCCAAAGGGCGCGGTAAACCGTGTCTTTGACAAGTTCCATGCCAAGGCTGGTGATCTGAACGGACAGGATGCCGCCGTAACGGTCCACTGTCAGTCCCGGCATCTGGTCGGCTTCGCCGTGGACCAGGCGGCAGCATGAAAAGTCTGCGCCGGGCATGACGGTTTTTCGGAAACGAACGGCATATTCCACGCGGCGGCGCCAGAAGCGCTCGTCAAAGGTGTCGTTGGCATTGCGGGAAATCAGCCGTACCGTTATCTTGCTGTTGCTATTGTAAAAGCCGGTGCCCATAAAAGCATTCCCGGCGAACACGTCCACCAGCCCGCCGTCCTGCAGAACGCCTTCTGTCCTGCGGATCTCTTCGCCGTATATCCATGGATGTCCGTTTTTGATACTTCGCTCCGCCTTTGGAGATATGATCACTTTGGGGTACTGCCGCTCCTGTTTCATCTGTGCCACCTTTCGAAATGGATTGCTTTATGCGCTGATTGTACAACATTTTTTTCCTGTCTTCAACGTGGACGATACAAATGGTACAATTTAGATGCAACATATGTTCGGTGTCACAGCAAAAAAAGACATTCCGTGCTGCTGCGGGGAACATCCGGAGTCCCGCCGTAAATGCCGGATCAGTAGCGGCGGCAAAGCGTAAGATGGGTAAGGAGCGATCAACATGAATATTGGCTGTTTGCGTGATTATCTGCACCGTATCGAGGAAATAAAGGTGATCGGCAAAAACGCCATCGTAGACGGCGTTGTATGCAATATCATGGGACTTGTCCGCCATGGCAGGGAGATGAGGCTTTTAATGCTTCAATATGACGAAAGTTTCCGGCAGAAAATCGAGCAAAGCGAAGCGGAGGAACTGCCGGATGCCCCGGTCATGCCTGAAAGCAACAGGATGTTTTTGCGGGGTCAGACAACGGAACCGAAAAACCCGTTCAGGTCAGTACTGAAAGTATTCATCGGTGAAAGCGAATTCAAAGTGGATTTCACGGAACTTCGCCGGCTCGGCGCACAGGACTGGGAGCATCTGCTGCTTGTCGCCAGGTTCCTGGAAAACGGGTGGCAGCCGGACGGGATCGATCACCAGGACGTGGATTTGCTGTTCCTGGCCAGCCTGAAATTATTCGGTGACTACGATTCCATTCCTGAAATCGGTCAGGATCCGCAACTGCGTTTTGTAATGGGGCCTTACAATGTAACGTTCCAGGTGGAAAAGCCGGTTGAACTTATTGTCGGCGGCAAGTATCCCGAAAAGCTGATTTTTCAGGATGCGGTTACCGGTATGGAACATTGGGTACATATAAACAGGGTATACCTGATGGACATGTGGGAAGAGGCGGAAAGGTTTTTTTCCGCTTCGGAACTGCGGGAAAAAATGGCCCCCGACGAAATCGACAAGGCCAGGCAGGATTTTGAGAAAAGGCTTGCGGAAATCTGTCCCAGGGGCATGCGCTTTCCCGTGGTCGAATACGAATGTGAAGAGGAAATATCGCTGCAATTTTACACGAGATCATACCTGGATGCAAAACCTGTGCACAGGAACAGTGGCATGGTGATATTGGCTCGGCCGGAACAGCCATCGGGTGTCCTGGGGCTTAAACTGAAAGCTTCCATCATACAGGAGCCGGTACCGGCAAATACTGTAAAGATCGATGCAGAATTGTTTCAATACCACCGTATTATTACAGGGGATGACATCCTGCTATAAAACCGGACCGGGGGCTTCAAAGGTACCATGGACCGCCGGAGATGCAGAAGTCCAAAAACGGCAAAGTGAAAACCGCGCGGAAGGGGTGCGCCATGAGCCTGTACGAAAAAGTCAGCACAGGGCTGGAAGGATTCGATCAGGTGATCGATTACCTGCGTTTCGGTGATAACGTAGTCTGGCAGGTGGATTCGATATCAGGCTACAAAAAGATGGTCAGCCGCTTTGCAGAAAGCGCGAAAGCGGGAAACCTTGACCTGGTATATATCCGTTTTGCCGCTCATGAGCCACTGCTGGATTCGGACCAGGGCATCAGGACATGTTTCGTCGATGCCGGCAGGGGATTTGAAAGCTTTGCAGTTGAAATACACAACATTATCAGGGAGAACGGGAAAAGGGTTTTCTACGTTTTTGACTGCCTCACCGATCTGCTGGAATACTGGCATTCAGACCTGATGATCGGCAATTTCTTCAAGGCCGCCTGCCCGTACCTGTATGAACTGGATACGGTCGCTTATTTCGCCATCATGCGAAATCGTCACACTTTCAGCACCATTGCAGGCATCCGTGAAACGACGCAGCTTCTCCTGGACCTGTACCAGATCGGTGACAGGACCTGTATTCACCCCCTGAAGGTATGGCAGCGCTATTCGCCAACCATGTTCTTCCCGCACCTGATCCGGGATGGGGAGGCTGTCTGCATCACATCCAGTTCCGATGCCGCCGAACTGTTCAAGAGCATCAGCCGCGGCGAAGCAAGGCTGGATCATTGGAACACCATCTTCAACGAAGCAAAGAAGTTGCTGAATACCTCCCGAAAGAGGCAGGAAACGGTGAAAAGGCGCCTGATGAACATGATCATAGGCGGCGGGTCCCGTATGTTCCGGCTGTGTGACCGTTATTTCACGCTGAAGGACATCCTCGACATCGCATCCCGGGAGATCGGCACCGGCTTTATCGGCGGCAAGAGCGTCGGCATGCTCCTGGCAAGAAAAATACTGGAGGTCGGGGGCGACGGCACCCTTGCGTCATACCTGGAACCCCACGATTCGTTTTTCATAGGTTCTGATGTTTTCTACACTTATATCGTCCAGAACGGATGGTGGAAACTGCGCACGATGCAGAAAACTCCCGAGGGCTATTACAAATATGCGGCGGAACTCAGGGAAAAACTCCTGCACGGGACCTTCCCCAGGGACATACAGGAGCAGTTCATGCAAATGCTTGAATATTTCGGCCAGTCTCCGATCATCGTCCGTTCCAGTTCATTGCTGGAAGACAATTTCGGAAACGCGTTTGCCGGCAAATACGAGAGCGTTTTCTGCGTGAACCAGGGAACGCCCCAGGAGCGCTACGAAGCTTTTGAACAGGCCGTCCGCACTGTCTATGCGAGCACGATGAACGAGGATGCTCTCAATTACCGGATGAACCGCGGACTCGCGATGCAGGACGAGCAAATGGCAATATTGGTGCAGCGTGTATCAGGGGACCAGCATGGAGAATACTTTTTCCCCCATCTTGCAGGTGTGGGGAATTCCTTCAACCTCTATGTGTGGGATGAAAGCATAGACATGAACGCGGGGATGCTCCGGCTGGTATTTGGCCTTGGCACCAGGGCCGTGGACAGGACCGACGGGGACTATGCCAGGATCGTATGCCTCGACAACCCGCTCAGGCTCCCGCCGATGGACCATGGAGACATTAAGAAGTTCTCGCAGCACCGGGCGGATCTGCTTTCGCTGCCTGAGAATACCCTGGCAGTCAAAGAAATCGACGAAGTAATGTCCCTTGAACTGAAAGCGGACACAAAGCTGTTCGCAAGACCTGACCATGACGCAGCAGCCCGCATGCGGGAACTTGGTTACAAGGACAGGAAGACGCCTTATATACTGGACTTTGGCAATCTTTTCACGGATACGGAGTTTGCTGCCGTAATGCGGGAAATGCTCGCCGTATTGTCGAAGGCCTACGATTACCCGGTCGATATCGAGTTTACGGCCAATTTCAGCAGGGACGGAAGCTTCAGGGTAAACCTCCTGCAATGCCGCCCGCTGCAGACCAGGGGACTCGGCAGGCCGGTAAACGTACCGGAACTGAAGGATGCGAAGGATTGCTTCTTCTCATGCACTGGCAATTTCATGGGCGGAAGCGTGCGCCTGCCGGTCGATTATGTCGTGTTCGTCAGGGCCGGCGCATACCTGAAGCTGAGTGAACGTGACAAATACGAGGTGGCGAGGCTGGTCGGCCTGATAAACAGCAAAATGAAAGGGGAAAATGCCCTGCTTGCCGGGCCGGGCAGGTGGGGAAGCACAACGCCGTCCCTCGGGGTGCCGGTGCACTTCACTGAAATATGCAATATGAAAGTGCTTTGCGAGTATTCATCGAAGAAAGAAGGTTTCATGCCGGAACTGTCCTACGGCAGCCATTTCTTCCAGGACATCGTCGAATCGGACATTTTCTACGTGGCCATATTCGACGGGTACCGGGACGTGGTGTTCAATCCCGGCCGCATACTGCAGCAGGAGAACCTTCTTGCTTCCTTTGTGCCGAACGGCGGCCGGTTCGAAGATGTGATCCATATAGCCGGGACCGGCGGCATGGAGATATATTCCGATGTCGTCACGCAAAAGGTACTGTGCAGGTAAGGACTTTTTGCATGATATTGCGGGAATTTGTGCGTGATCATGCGCTGCATGACGTTTGACGGCCGTTGCGCCGGTCAGGACCGTCTTTTAACGGTCCATGCGCCGGCAGATGAATGGAATACGGATAGAGACAGGCGGGAGCGTGATAAAAGATGGACAGGAACCTGGATAAAAAGGATGACCGCAGCGTCCCGGGTGTACGGACCGAAGAAGATGAAGTCCGCCGGGAAATAGACGGCTACAATGCCATGCCGCATATTTTCGAAGGCTTTATCGACGTGCCTGAATTGACAGACGGCGAGATCGAGCTTTGCTGCATCGGCAAAAAACCTGCCGTGCCGGAAAAGAAGCTGGTCCCGGCCTATGCGTTTGAGATCCGCCGCAACGGCAGCCGTGTAGGCAGGGTCAACCTGCGCATCGGCTACACTGAGGGCCTGTATTATTCGGGCCATATCGGGTACATGGTCGACGAGCAGCACCGCGGCCATGGTTATGCCGAAAAGGCATGCCGGCTGCTTGAACCGGTTATCCGTGCTCATGGGATGAAAAAGGTACTGATCACCTGCAGCCCTGACAACATAGCTTCAAGGCGCACGTGTGAGAAACTTGGCGCAAAGCTCCTGCGCACTGCCCGTGTGCCGAAGTGGCACGACATTTACAGGAACGGCCATCATTTCATGAACATATATGAGTGGAGCATGGAATAAAGAAATACTTATCCTTTATTGAGATAGCCCTCCTGGTTCACTTATGTCCGGATCAAAGAGTAAAGAATGTTGTAAAAGCCAATCCCCGCTCTGAATATGCAAATGGGATACAACCATTACCATAGCTAATAGGTGGCATTAGTATAACTGATTTGTCGTATAGGCCTGTATGAGCTATATTGTTTACATAAAAACGTAAACAGGGGTGAAAATAATGGGTTTTCTAAAAGATCTCGGTCCGTTTATACTAGCAGTCGTAGCAGTTATTATCAATGGCGTGCCTCAGCTTCTTTATGCACAGGCCCGCGGTTTTGCACTGAAGCCGGCAGGTTTTGCCTACCTGATAGGAGGTCTTGGCAATCTGCTTACCGGTTCGGTGACCCCAATTTCTTCCCAGGCTGAAACTATCACAGTAGCCAGTGTAAAGAAGAACTTGAGGGATAACGTCAGCTCCATACTTCTCGCAGCGGTGCTGATGATCATTATCGCCGCTTTTGGCGGGATCAGCAAGATCTCCGATTTTGCCGGCGTTGCGATAATTTCGGGTATGATGAGCGGTGTAGGCCTGATGCTTGCCGGTGTGTCGCTGGACATGTTCAGCCAGGACAAGCGTACATCGCTGGTTTCCATTATCACAGCTATTGCTGCATACGCTGTTTTCTACAACAGCCCCAACAAGGTCGTATGGACGATTTTCTTCTCGGTTGCGATATCCACTGCTGACTTCCTGCTCCTGCAAAAGCGCAGGGTCGATATATCCGCAACAGTCGAAGAGGGACGGGAATATATGCAGATGAGCAGTGAATGGCGCTTCTGGAAAAGGGAGTACTGGAAGGAGTTCAGGCCCATTAAGCCGAGGATAAATACGACAGTCATCCTGGGCGCTCTGTCCCTGGTAATGCTGAACATCGGCGCTAACATTTCCTTTGGCGGTATTACTGCAAGCATTGCCGGAACTACACAGAATTATGACCACCTTTCAATTATCAACTCCCTGGCTGATTTCCCAAGCGCCCTGTTCGGAGGCCCGCCGATCGAAGCCATAATATCCGGTACTGCAGGTGCTCCGTGGCCTGTTGCCTGCGGCATAGTTTTCATGCTTGTTACTGGTGTCCTGGTATTGACAGGCGTCATCGACCGGCTTGGCAAATATCTGCCCAGCCAGAGCATTGCCGGTTTCCTGCTCGTGATCGGCTTTGCCCTCACCTTTGCTCCCAACCTGAGCGCAGTGGCTGCTTCAGACAATCCGATGAGCGGTTATATCGCACTTGGCGTGACAGCATGGTCCAAGAATCCTTTCCTTGGTATGGTGGTTGGTATTGCTGTGCGTTATCTCGGTGCGTACGTAGGTTTGGTATAGGGAATAAATAGTGTTCAGGAGGAAATGCAGACATGCTTAATCCTAAATGGCCTTCTGTGTGGAAGGTGCGCATAGATGAAGAGCTTGAGATAGAGCTTCCGCTGGTGGAGATCGGAAATGGCTTCCATATATACTCGTTCGATATGACCGGCGAGTCAAAATGGAACAAACATGCGGCAAGGGCGCTGACCAAAAAGCTGGCAGGCTACAGCTATGACGGCTTTGTAACGGTTCAGACCAAATCCTCGGGACTTTGCCAGGAGATGGCCAGGGAAATGGACTGCTATCTTGAACTGCGCAAATCCCGCAAATCCTTTATGAGGGATCCGAAGCATGTGCTGGTCGAATCCATCACGACGCAGGGCAAGCAGGAACTGTGGATAGGCAGGGAGAAGTACGAACGGTTCCAGGGAAAGAAACTCTGTTTCGTTGACGATGTGGTGTCGACCGGCGGAACAGTGGATGCAGTCCTGTCCATGGCGAAGGAAATCGGTTTTGAGATCTCCGTTATTGCCTGTGTTTTGACAGAAGGGGAGGAACGCACCCACTATAAAGGTATCCCCCTGGTTTCACTGGGGCATATCCCTCTGCCGGGCAAGTTAGCTGACAACGAATAAGCCGTTGAAATTAGCGGACACATCAACAGGAGTAAGTAAAGCCGGACATCGGATATATAATCTTCAATGTCCGGCTTTATAAGTATTTTACCGGGATAACACGGTCATTATTTTTTATGGTAACCAGGTTGTCGTACATGCAAATCACACCTCCAGGTCCGCGCTTTACGGAAGGTATCCTGTCAAGCACTGAAAATACTGCGATATCATCTTTTTTCGGATCGGCGTGTTTTTTCATTTCAAGCGGATGTATGATCCCGCCGTCTTCGATCAGCAGGTCGACCTCATTCATATTCTTGTCCCTGTAGAAGTAAAGAGGCGGTTCCAGGATGCCCTTGTTGTAATAACTCTTTAAAATCTCGGAAATTACGAAGTTCTCAAAAAATGCTCCTGCCATTGCACCGCTTTTCAATACTTCAGGAGTATTCCATTTTGTCAGGTATGCTGCAAGACCCGTGTCAGTGAAATACAGTTTTGGCGTTTTCACTGTCCTTTTAGCGATGTTGGCGGAATATGGCTTGAGAAGGTATACGATGCCAGATGTTGTGAGAATGGACATCCAACGTTCGGCAGTAGGCTGGCTTATTCCCACATCCCGGGCAAGAGATGCCAGGTTCAAAAGCTGTCCGATGCGGCTTGCAGCGACTGTCATAAAATTTATGAATTTCAACTCGTCACTGACCTGTGTAAGTTCACGTATATCCCTTTCGATATAAGTCCTTACATATGCACCATAGAACATTTGCCAGTCGAAATCGCTATTCGCATATAACTCGGGCATACTGCCGCGATGGATGTTATACCACACATCATCATAAGACAGATTTTTTACTTTCTGACTGTATGCGGAAAAATAATCGATTGTAGGTAAAAACGGATCCGTAAAATCAACATCCCGTTTCTCTCTCATGGATAAACCCAGCAATGTAAGCAAACCAAGACGCCCGGCCAGAGATTCGCTTACGTTTTTCATCATGTGGAATTGCTGCGATCCTGACATAAAGAACAAGCCTTTTTTCTTTTCGCTGTCGATAATCATTTTCATTTGAGGGAACAGTTTCGGTGCATACTGTATCTCATCGATAAACACCGGCGGTGGATTGTCTTTGAAGAAAGTACCGCTCTGTTCCACTGCTGCGGCAAGCAGCAGCGGATCGTCAAGCGTAACGTATGCTGCATTGGCTGCCGCTTTTTTCAGCATGGTTGTTTTGCCTACCTGACGCGGGCCGGTTACAAGTACTGCGCCGAACATTTTCGAAAGTTTGCTGACAGTTGCTTCTGCATGCCTTTTTATATACATGGCAGCAACTCCTTAGGCTATTTTAATATCTAATATTATTTTAGCCTGAAAAAATCGACTTAATCAAGATTTACAGAGAATTTATGCGAATATTCCCTTTTCGGATTTGTTGCAGCAAAGTTCTGTACTATTGTTTCAAATCCATACCGATAAGACTTAATGACATTCCTTATGATCTCAAGCCCGACATGTGGGCTGCTCTGAAGGGATTGGGGAAACGGGGCGTATCTGATCCTGTATGGGAATTGCATCAGAAAGCGGTTTACTTTTCTGAGATGCTGAAAGAAGCAGGCTTTGAAATACTGAATGATGTCGTGTTCAACCAGGTTTTGGCCAGGTATAAGTAGGATGAGATAATGGACAGGATTATCAAAGGAGTCCAGGGATCAGGCGCCTGCTGGCTTGGAGGATCCAAATGGAACTGGAAGTCTGTAATAAGGGTCAGTGTCAGTTCGTATAAGACGACTTATGAGGATATCGATATGTCGGTGAAAGAGATCATGAGGATAGCAGAAAGTGTCTGCTGACCGCCGGCGACGGGACGTGCAGCCCCGTGCTGCCCGAAATGTGGCCGGAGGCATTATAGCGGTAATGATGATGCTTCTTTAGCTTTATGCGAAATAACTACTCACGTTATAAAAACGTGGGTAAATTTTTTTGATTTTATGTCTCCGACGTAACTAAACTTAACACAATGCCAAAAAATCTGTTATATGTAGTTGGTGGATATTCAGGCAACCAGGGATTACAATATTCATATAAATCTGATTCGCGGAGGGGCCTATGAGTATTGTAACTGTTAGAGATCTGGTGAAAGAATATCCCGCCTTTCGGTTAAACAGTGTGTCATTTTCCCTTGAAGCAGGCAGGATTTCAGGCTTTATCGGCAGAAATGGCGCAGGAAAAACTACGACGATAAAATCCATGCTGAACCTGGTTCACCCGGACAGTGGAGAGATTTATTTTTTTGATAAACCTCTGAGTGAATATGAAACAGAGATAAAGAAGCGTATCGGCTACTCCACGGGCACTGTGAACTGGTATCCCAGAAAGAAAATCCGCGATATTGCTGAGGTTGTAAAATGTTTTTATGATACATGGGATGAAGAAGCATATCGAAGGTACCTGGCCATGTTCCGGCTGGATGAGGATAAGACTCCGCTTGAGCTTTCGGAAGGTATGAAGGTGAAATGTAATCTTTTGCTGGCACTTTCACATAAAGCTGAGATATTGATTCTGGACGAGCCCACCAGCGGGCTGGATCCGTTTTCGAGGGATGAGCTTCTGGAACTGTTCATAGAGCTGAAAAAAACCGGAGTGGCGATCTTTTTCTCAACACATATCATTTCAGATATTGAAAAGTGTGCAGACGATATTATCTATATTTCCGGGGGTAAAATAATTGCCGCAATGCCAAAAGCAGATTTTGCAAACCGCTTTTCAATAAATGGCGAAAATCTTGAGCAGACATTTTTAAGGCTGGAAAGGGGTGCACAGAATGACTGATATTTTAAAAAAAGAAATGAATCTCAGCGCATCAGTGCTTTCCTATCTGTTTATTGCTTTTGGCTTTATGTTTTTCATTCCCGGCTATCCGATACTCTGCGGGGTGTTTTTTGTTACATTGGGCATATTCCAGAGCTTTCAGAATGCGCGGGAGGCAAATGATATCGTCTTCTCGGCACTGCTTCCCATTGCGAAGCGGGATGTAGTAAAGGGGAAATTCCTGTTTTCGTGCTTTATCGAGCTGTGCAGCTTCGTTCTGATGGCAGTTGCAGTCATGCTTCGAATGACAGTATTTTCGGAAGCTGCCGTATACAGAGATAATGCTTTGATGAATGCAAATCTGTTTGCTCTCGGTATGGCGCTTCTGATATTTGGCTTGTTTAATGTTATATTCATTGGCGGATTTTTCAAGACCGCGTATAAATTCGGCAAGCCCTTTGTGCTATACATCATAGCGGCCTTTTTAACAATCGGGATCGGAGAGGCACTGCACCATTTTCCCGGGCTTGAAATGCTGAACGCATTTGGTTTTGAGCACATAGTCCTGCAGCTTGGATCGTTCGGTACAGGTGCGCTGTGCTATGATATAATGACCTTGTTTTCGTACAGGCGTGCCTGTGAGCATTTTGAAATGATCGATTTGTAAAGGAGTCCTGTCACATGCTGAAAGATAATTTGATTATGCTTCGCAATATACACGGTTATTCTCAGGAAGAAATTGCAGAGAAAATCGGCATTTCCCGACAGGCTTATGCAAAATGGGAAAGCGGAGCCACGATCCCGGATATCGAAAAATGCAGCCGTCTTGCTGAGGTATATGGCATTACCATAGACAGCTTGATCAGGACCGAAACGGCAGACGGGATCGGTTTGATTCCTCCTGCACCGAAAGGGAAAAACATCTGGGGTTCTGTTACGATCAATGAGCGAGGGCAAATCGTCATCCCGAAAGCTGCAAGAGAAAAATTCGGACTTACCGATGGGCAACGTCTGATCGTACTGAGTGATGAGGAGGGCATTGCTCTTATACCGGCAGAGATATTTGAAGCCAGAATGAAGACCGTGATGGAGGCAGCGGCCAGGAAGAGCGATGAGAGATGAACCTGCCAGACACGTCGCACCAAAAGATGTCTGCATTGTCGCAGAGGGCGTTGTAAATAAAGAAGTATTCAAATTATTGATAAGTCGGAGTAACTAAAAGAGGAGATAAAGCATGGGTCATTTGCTGCAAATAATGGAATTGAGTACGACGCAATGGATTACGATAATTTTAGTGGCATTGCTGGTCGGCTTTTCAAAAACGGGGATCACCGGAGTTGCGATATTTGCCATACCTGTTCTTGCATCCGCATTTGGAGGCAAAGATTCCACGGGTATAATGCTGCCTATGCTGCTTATAGGCGATCTATTTGCAGTCAGTTATTACCGTAAAAATATTGAATGGAAAAAGGTATTTCTGCCTTTGCCCTGGGCGCTGACAGGAATAATCCTGGGAGTTGTTGTCGGGAATTACATCAGTGACAGAACATTTCTGGTGCTGATCGGGATCATCACTTTAATTTGCCTGGGGGTCCTGGTTTACACTGAGATAAAAGGCAGAAACATTAAAGTGCCGGATGAAGCCTGGTTTTACGTCCCTGTAGGAGTGCTGAGCGGCTTTGCATCAATGATCGGGAATGCTGCAGGCCCCATATTTGCTATCTACCTGTTGGCTTTAGGCTTTACGAAAAATAACTTTATGGGGACAAATTCCTGGTTTTTCTTCATGATCAATCTTATAAAACTGCCTTTGCAGATTTTTTTCTGGCATAATATCGGCGCCAGGTCCGTGGCTATCACTGCAGTAATGCTGTCTCTGATAGCTTTGGGTGCCGTAGCGGGCTACTACATACTGAAAAAGATCAACGAGAAAATCTTTCGGTATATAGTTATAATAATGACAGCCATAGCCGCCTTGAAACTTTTTGCTTGAAAAAGGTAAAGGGACACTCCAACGCAGTCC
>JAKOPX010000077.1 GCA_029778665.1 Bacillota bacterium
GACTGATGCCCTACATCCCAGATTATCTTGTCCCGCGGAGTCGTGAATACCTTGTGCAGCGCAAGCGTAAGTTCGACCACGCCCAGATTTGACGCCAGATGACCTCCGGTCACAGATACCCTTTCGATCAGGAAACTCCTGATCTCTCCGGCGAGTTTTTCCAGCCCGGCAATATCCAGCCTGCGGATATCTTCCGGGGATTCTATGCTTCCAAGTATGTATGTATCATTTTTTCTTTTTTCCATTTCCCGCATTCCTTTTTCGCCTGAAAAACAGCACGTCGTTTTTCAGGAAATGTATGATCATACCTACCTTGTATATTATATAATTGCTGTTCTGCAGCGCCATTATTTTTCCCAGCGCTTTACCGCCGACTGTCAGTGCTGTGATCATACCGGTCACGATCAGTTCAACCACCGTAACATTCCCGGAGTTGCCGATGAGCCTGAAAATCAGATAAGCACCGGCGGCTCCGCTTATGATGCCGCAAATATCGCCGACAACGTCATTGCAGACATTTGATACCTTGTCCGCATTCCTGATCAGCCTGATGGCCTGTTTTGCCCCGTACAGTTTCTTGGACGCCATTGCATGGAAAGGCGCCTCTTCGGCAGCGGTCACCGCGGTACCGATCGTATCGAATATGATGTTAACAAATATAATGAACAGAATGACCAGAAATGCCGTAAAGATGCTGGCTTCCTTCAGCACATCGGATGAAGCAGCCGTAAGTATTACCGAAATAAAAAAAGATACGACAGCAACTGTCAGGATCCAGATTTTGTTACTTCTTTTCAAGGTGGCGTTCCGCGGCAATCTAGGCCTGTCCTTCTTCCCTTCGGCGGGACGCCTGTGATTGTCCTCCAAAAAAAACTCCTCCGTAATATTATGTATTGATTATTATTATTTTGAAACTTTGTGGGTGGCAATATGCTGAGTTAATTTTGTGGCTTAGGTCAGGCAGGATTTCCCCTGCAGATACTGAAATGTCGCCAAATCAGCGGTTTCCCTTTAAACCCGCAGCTGCCGTGTTGCCTGCGGCAGAGCCTGATCACCACTTAGTCCACACTGCAATCCTCAGCATATCTCTTCCGGAACAGTCTAGGGGTTTTCCCCGACAGTCTGTCCGCTTCCTAGCCTCTTTTGCAAGTAGGGTTTCAAACAGCAATAATGCACTCATACCGGCCAGTACTCATGCATCTGATCCATTATCCACCATACCCACTCAAGGCAGGCTACGCTGTTCGCAGCACACGAAGTACCGCATAACAGGTTTAATCCCTGATCGTAGTCGAATGCAGCCTTATCCCGCCGATGCCGCGGCACGAAGCCTGCGGCCTTCGGAGGTAATGACCGTCTATCCTTCCACAAGTCAGGGTCTCCACGGTAAAGGGGTCAACGCCTGCATGCCATTGCAGATCGCCCCTGAACCTTAACTCCCAGCATCAGCCCACCGCTGGGCGCAGCAAGCCGACACAAGGAACTTCATCGATATGCCCTTCGACGGATTTTTAGGCCCGTCCTGAGAAGCGGCAGTACTGACTAGAATACTGCGCCACCCCGTTTTACCAGATTATTATAACATATTTGGGCCAACTGATAAAGGACCGCCGGGATGCGAATCGAAATAACCGGGTCCGAATTTGGACGTTAAGTCCCGGTATCTTGTTTTTGCTCTTCCGCAATGATGCCCTTTCGCTAATCGTCATGAATGCGTCTGATAATGCCCGGCCATCTGCTCAGTTGTCCCTGTCCCTTATAAACAACGCCAGGTCCCGGAGAAAACCGGCTTCTTCTCCAAAGCATTCCAGTGCCTCCACTGCTGCCGAGACCGATCTGTCCAGCAACTGTGCCGCCTTTTCGAGCCCGTATACGGATACATATGTATTTTTCCCTGACGCTGCATCCTTGCCTGTCATTTTGCCCATCCGGTCAAGGCTGCCTTCGACATCCATGATGTCGTCCTTTATCTGGAACGCCAGGCCTATGTTTTCAGCATACTGATCCAAAGCTTTGTATTCAGCCTCCGACGCCCTCCCTATGCATGCGCCCGCCAGCACCGCAGCCCGGATCAGCGCGCCTGTCTTGCACCTGTGCATGTATTCAAGGGTCTCTTCAGAAAGCCCGAGTCCTTGGTAACTGATATCCAGGGTCTGTCCTCGTATCATGCCTTCGACACCCGCGCCGGCAGCAATAACATGCATTGCCCGGACATAAGCCGATAAGTCCTCTTCTTTTCTCATTATATGGGAGACCATTACCTCGTATGCCCGGTTGAGCAGCGCATCACCCGCCAGGATCGCCATCGCTTCCCCGAACACCCTGTGGTTCGACGGCATCCCTCTTCTGTAGTCATCATTGTCCATAGCCGGCAGATCGTCATGGATCAGGGAATATGTATGTATCATCTCTATGGCGCATGCATAGGGAAGCACGTCATTCCTGCTCCCCCTGAGCATATCGCAGACTGCAAGCGCAAGTACAGGCCTGAGCCTTTTGCCTCCGGCTGCAAGGCTGTACTTCATCGCGTTGCAGATTTCAGATCCGGGCTTGTCGTCCGTTGGAACGCAGTCGTCAAGCGCATTGTTTATGATACTGACATACTCGCCGTATTTTCTCCTGAATGCAGTTTCTCCGTCCATTGTCACCTTCCGTTCCGACCTGTTTTACCGCCCCTGGTCCAGTTCGGGCAGTTCTTTCTCGATAACGCCGTTTTCTCCCTCTATAAGCATCGTTATGCTGCGTTCAGCTTCATCGAGCTTTTTATTGCAGTACTTGGTCAGCTCGACTCCCCTGCGGAAAAAGCTTATAGACTCATCCAACGTCAGCTCGCCCTTTTCAAGCCTTTTTACGATCTCTTCCAGCTCGGCCATCGCCTGTTCAAAAGTAAGTTCGGTATTATCCATTGCTATCCTCCTCGATACTGTCGACAGTACATCCAAGTCTTCCGTCAGTCAGACAGATTTCCAGCCTGTCTCCCACGCTTACGGCATGTATGGTTTTCACCAGGCTGCCGTCTTTTTTCGATTTCGTGATGCTATAGCCCCTGGCCAGCGACTTCAGCGGGCTCAGCGAGTCAAGCGTCGCGGCAAGCAGCGAGAGCCTGTTCCTGTATTTCGTGTCCAGCGCCGAAAGTGCTTTCTGCATGTATTTTTTCTGTACATCAAGCAGCATCCTGTCCTGGTAGATCCTGTTAAGCGGCTGCCTGAATGCGACGCTGCCTTCGACCTTCCTGAGCAGAAGCCTTTCCATGGCCGTCTTTTTCAACATTGCATTCCTGAGCCGAAGTTTCAGGCTGTCCAGCCTGTTCTCCACCACGGCCCTTTCAGGCATGACGATTTCTGCCGCTGCAGACGGTGTGGGAGCCCGCATATCGGCAACAAAATCAGCGATGGTGTAGTCCGTTTCGTGTCCGACAGCTGAAATCACAGGTATCCGTGATTCATAAATACTCCTTGCAACAATTTCTTCATTGAACGGCCACAGTTCCTCCAGCGACCCTCCACCGCGTGCCACTATGATCACATCCACATTGCCCAGTTCATTGAACCTGCGCACGGCTGCCGCTATCTGGCCTGCGGCCTGCTCGCCCTGGACCTGGACAGGATAGAGTTTCAGATTGACATTATAGAACCTTCTGCTCAGTACATTTATAATATCCCTGATAACGGCTCCTGTGGACGAAGTGACGACACCTATTGCCCGCGGCAGATACGGCAGTTTCTTTTTCCTCGAAGCATCGAACAGCCCCTCTGCCTCAAGTTTCTTCTTCAGCTTCTCAAAAGCCACGTAAAGCGCCCCGATCCCGTCCGGCTGCATCTCTTCGGCATAAAGCTGGTACTGGCCGTCACGCTCGAATACGGAAACATATCCCCTGATTATGACCTTCATGCCGTCTTCAGGCATGAAAGGCAGCAATGAAGCGTTCGACCTGAACATCACGCATTTCAGCAGTGATTTTTCGTCCTTGAGCGTAAAATAGAAATGTCCGGAATAATGGTTCTTGAAATTGGATATCTCGCCCTTGACCCACAGTCCGGACAGTATGAGATCTCTCGATATCAGGTCCTTGATGTATTTATTTACTTCGGAAACAGTCAAAACATTCGTTCCTGTCATCATATCAGCTACCGTTTTTACTCCCGTCGCCCGTGTTTGCATCCGATAACTTGCTGAGTATGCCGTTTATGAACGAACCGGCTTCCTCGCTGCTGTATTTTTTGGCCAGCTCGACTGCCTCATTGACTGAAACGCTGAAAGGTATGTCATCCCTGAAACAGATCTCGTATATACTTAGTTTCAGTATCGACAGGTCGATCTTGGATATCCTCGTTATTTTCCAGCCCTTGGAATACTTCTGTATGATACCGTTGATATGATCCGCGTTGCCGGCCACTCCATATATAATATCCTTTATGTAAGCGGCATCGTTTTCCGAAACAGGGTTGTGCTCAAGGAAAAGCTTCAGTTGAGCTTCCATGTCGTCCTTTTGTATCTCCATCTGGTATAAGAGCTTCATTGCCATCTCTCTGGCTGCTCTTCTCCCCATCATCCATCCTCCTTCTGGCTGCTGTTAAAATATTGCTCCTTCAACGATAGGTGCCTGGCGGCAGGACTCTGTCAAGGAGGTTCTTTATATAATCCTTATCTTCGTGCATCTTTTTTCCGATATAATAACCTACTCCTGTCAGTATTGCAATAAAAAGCACCCTGAAAAAACCGATCAGTAATATGAGGATCGCCAGCAAAAGACCTGCTGCTGCTCCAATTATCGCACCACGGTGTTCATTGTAAAATGCGAGGATCTTTTCAGTATCCACGGTACTTTCCTCCTTATTCCACCCTGGGTTTGTATGTGATGCCGGAATATATGCTGTCCACTACAACCTTTACTGCTTTGACCTCAACACCGGCGGTATCCTCCACCGATTTTTTCACCCGCTGCTGAACATCATCGGTTATGGCAGGAATGCTCATGTCAGGCATCACGACCAGCCTGATCTCAATTTCCACTCCGGCATCCGTTTTCCTGACCATTGTCTTGGAATCCCTGACACCGTTGGTCTTTCTGGACGCATTTATCGCTATGTTCTCGATGGAATTGAGCGAGATCATTATCTCCCCGATATCAGTATGCTTGCTGACTGCTTTTTTATCCTTGCTGCTCCTGACACCTGACAGCAGGAACATTATGCTCAGTGCGAAGAAGACCAGTGCTGTGGCGAACACTGCGATCCTCAGCGCAGTGGCATTATCTGTCGAAATGGCCCGGATGATCTGCTCTGAAATCGCCACATAAGCGTCCGGCAGGACCGCCACATACATGGCAAATCCTGAAAACACGGCAAGGCAAAAAGCGTATATGGCCAAAAGTATCCTGAAAAAGATTTTCATTTGTTAACCACCTTTCTGCAGAAAAAGGTAAGATGACACTCCCCTGCAGGAAGTATTCCCTTCTGGCTGAGTAATGTCACCTTAAATTATAAGTTATTTTCCAAAAAAAATAAACCCTGACGGGTTTATTGACGGTTGCATGTTCACCTTGATTTCGACTGCTCCTCCAGCAGTTCTTTCCTGTGCTCGCGTTCTATATTGACACCCTGTATATGTATGTTTACTTCAACAACTTTCAGGCCTGTCATATCTTCGACAGCGTTCTTTACTCTTTCCTGTATCGCCCATGCCACTTCCGGTATCCTGTAGCCATACTCGACGATGATGTACAGGTCGATTGCGGCTTCCTTTTCCCCGACCTCGACCTTTACGCCCTTTGACAGGTTCTTCCTGCCCAGAGCTTCCGCTATGCCGCCGGCTATGCCTCCGCTCATGGATGTCACGCCCGGCACTTCCATGGCTGCGATCCCTGCTATTATCGCCACAACTTCATCAGTTATCCTAATGGTTCCTATTTCATTGCTCACGCTCTGAACATTCTCTTCCATCGCTTGCCTCCAAGGGTTTATTTATTTTTAAATTATAGCATGTTTGATGCCCGAAGTAAATCAGCATGGGCAATGGAGCCGCCTGCAGCATCAGAACATCGTGCTTATATGGATATCCTCGACATCGACATCAGCCTGGCGCATAACTATGTCGGTGATCTGGGCCGCCTGGGAACTTGTAAGGCTTGGAGTCTTTACTATTATGTCAACGCTCCCGTTGTCAGCGAACAGGATGAAGCTGTCCTCGAAGCCCATTTTGTTGATAAGTATTTCGATCCGTGATTCCTTCTCGGTAGTTTCAGCAAGCGCGATCATCTTGTTGTGGGCTTCCTCCCTTACCTCGGGACTTGCCGTGACATCCTCGAGTATAGCTCTCAAAGAATCGGCTGCTTCGCTCCTGCTCTGTTCTTTGTCAAGCTTTGCCTGTATGAAGTAGTCATTTGCCATCTTGGACGCCGTCACATTGACCTGTTCCCCGAAACCTTCATCGGTCAGTCCGGAACCCGAGCCCAACCTTTCATTATATATGTCATTGTCGACATATAATGCTTCCCCGAGCTTGCCTTCCGAATCAGCCGATGTATTTCCCTGCCTGTAGCTGTACTGCAGGTAGCCCGCCACGACGATCAGCAGTATCAGCGCCAGAATTACTATCTGTTTCCTCTTCAATACCATCATCGCAATGCCCCCCTTATGATACTTGCGATACTAATATATTCAGCATGTTTTACGTTTATAACGCATGGACGGAAGAAAACCTGACGACCCTTCATTTTTTCCTCTGTACCACCTGTACCCTGTTTGCGGATATGTCCAGGACCACTGCAACAGCCCGGGTGATCCTTTCCCTGACCTCGACACTGTCGGCTCCTTCGGCCACCACCAGCACGCCGCGTATTTCAGGCTTAAGTTTCTTAAGAATAACGGGAGATCTGACACCTGAAGATAACTCTTCATAGGCCACGGTGCTTTCGTATTCCTCACCTTTTATTTTCCTGGTACCGCCGGCACTGTCCTTTTCTTCAGTTTCTTCCTGGCTCCTCTTAATGTCATATGCGGGTACCAATTCCTCCGTGGCAGACCAGGTGATCATGACATCCACTTTGCCTGCTCCTTCTATCTGGGACAATATCGATTTCAGCCGTGCCTCCACATCTGCTTCTTTTACGGCATTCATACCGTTTGCCGGAACCGAATCGGCCTCAGGCTTCAATGTCTCCGGTACCGGCGCATCCTCCCGTCTGTTTTTGGGTGCAAGTATGCTGGATCCGGCTATAATTATTATCACTCCGATGATAATCACGATGGCCGTGTTCTCGATCAGTTTTTTTCTGCCCTGCCGGGCTATCCATTCCTTGATCCTGCCGATGATTTTGCTTGCAATTTCCATGGAATCACCTCGCAAATTGTGTAATTACTATATTTTCACGGTTTAAACCGAATACGTCCGAAATGCGTTCCGTAATTTTCTCCTCCAGTTCACGGTCAGGAACAGTCCTTTCCGGAATGCTGCCAGGGTCTCCGATCCTGATGCGTTCGACCTCCCTTACATCCGGGATCATGATCATGTCCGCTCCACCGTCACCGGCTGCCCCGATGCTGCCGGACTTCCTGATGCCCCGGTTGTGCGGAGCTGCGGGCTCATCCGGGTCTCCTTCGACCTCAATATACACCCGCCTTATCTCACCGAAACCAGGCGAATTCCAGTCTTCGTTTATGATCACATCAGCTTTTGCATCATACACCCCATCCACTTCCCTCGCCTGGTACTCTATCTGTTCTATTATCCTGTTTCTGTAAAGCCTGATGGTTTGCCTGATCTGCTCTTCTCCGAACATCCTGCTTGCTTTTTCTATCTCCCTTTTATCTATACTGCCTGCGGTCACTGCCTGGGAATACGAGAAATCAAACGCTTTTCCGAACAGGCCTGTTACAGGCTCGATAATGGCGATGACCAGTATCGTTCCTGTCATCAGGTTTGCATATTTCTTCATTTTTCCCCTTGGAAGCAGCATCTCCGTGATTACGATAAACAGCACGAGTACAACGATGTTGACCGTCCAGTTTTTTATAAACTCGATCACACCAGCACCATCCCTTCACTTACCCGTGCCTACCGCAGCATCGCGCTGGCATTGCCCGCGCTTATCAGGGCGGTAACGCTGACGATGAACATGAATGCCACCGATGCAGACAACGCGAATATATGGATCATCGAACCGGCTATATCGTTTATACAGTTGGTGATACGGCTCTCCGATATCGGCTCGAGCAATGCGCCGGCCGCTTTGAACAATCCTGCCAGGGCGATTATTTTTATAAGCGGCAATACGCTTATGAGCAAGATGCCTGCCATTACACCGACGCCTGCAGCGTTTTTTATCACCAGAGTACAGCCTATGACTGTTTCCGCGGCGTCTGAAAGTGTCTTCCCGACAATCGGTATGAATGTGCTGATGGCAAATTTGGCAGCCTTCTGTGTTGCGCCGTCTATGACCGCGCCAAGAGTTCCCTGCACCGATACGGCTATAATGAACACTGTAAGTATGATGCCAAGGGACCATGACACGATCTGCTTTATAAGGCTTACCAGCCTCGTGAGCTGTATCTTTTCTGAAATGTTGTTGACAATGGTCAATATCGCGGAAATGTAAACAAGCGGTACGAATACGTTCCTGATGACCGTGGCAGTGACCTCGATTACAAGAAGCATTGCCGGATGGAGTATGCCTCCGGCGGTGATGTTCCCTCCTGAGACCAGCAGTGCCATAATTACAGGTACAGAGGCATACATGAAACCGACCATACGGTCGATGATGCTGATGCCAATTGTCATTACAGTTCTGAAGCTGACGAGCAGCATTGATACCAATACCATATAGCAGGCATAAAATGCGATTTGTCCGGCTCCTTCGCTCATGAACCCGGCCTGGAGATTTTTAAGCAGGGCGCAGATCACGACCAGCACAGTGATCTTGACAAGTATTCCCAAGTTCTGGTACAGTTCCCTGAAAAAAAACCTGAGCAACCTTTGTCCCGTATCCTTCAGATCCACTTCCACCGTTCCGGCTGCCAGGTCGCTCATCAGCCGGTCCGCATCAAATCCGCGGAACAGTTCCATGGTTTCTTCATCAGTATATCTGTCGATCTCATCGCTTATTCTGCCTATCCCGCCCGCTTTGAACTGTTCCCCGATGATTTGGGCGGTTTCTGTCCCCATTATTCCCATGCCGTCTGCATCTCTTGCTGCGGAACAGTCGGCTGCCATGACCAGTACCGCTGCCGATACTGATATGAGAACTGACAGCAGCATCCTTGTGATCCTCGTACGAACCATATGGCTTTATCCTCCGTTACGGCATTATTTTCAGGACAAGGTCCAGCAATGATGTGATTATGGGTATCGCCATGGCTATTATGATCACCTTGCCTGCCATCTCTATTTTGGATGCGATGGCTTCCTCGCCTGCGTCCCTGCATATTTCAGCTCCGAATTCCGCGATGTATGCTATTCCGGTAATTTTCAGCACTGAAGTAAAATACATCGGCCTGATATCTGCCCTGGCGGCGTATTCTTCGAGTTGATCCACCACTGCCGACAGCTTGGCAGCAATGAGCAGAAATATGAACGCTCCTGCAGCCATCCCTACGAGTACCGCGATTTCCGGATTCTGCTTCCTCAATATAAGCATGATGAGAGTTGAAACGAGGCCGACTCCGATGATCTGTATTATTTCCATGCAATATCCCTCTGTGTTCTTCATTCATCAGCGAATCATCCGGTCAGTTGAGCCTGAAGATGGTCTTCACCGTGTCAAACAGGGCTGCGATTTCTCTTACGATAATCAAAAGAACCACGATCAGTCCTGCCAGTGTGGTCATCATAGCCTGTTCCTCCCTGCCTGACCTGATCAGCAGCTGATTGAGCACCGTTACCAGGATCCCGATCGCGGCTATCCTGAAAATCAAGTCAACACCCATAGATCCGACTCCTTTTCAAAATGATTCCCTGGTCTGTCGCCGCCTCTATATGAGGATGATGACCAAAGCCATCCCTCCAAGTATCCCGAGGCTTTTATACATGGATTCATTTTTCTTCCTGTTCTCCTCAGCTTTTTCTTCCTGCACCGCAAGCTGTCCAAGTGTAAGACGTATATTCTTTATCTGCCCTTCAAGGTCCGTGCTCCCCAGCATTTTTCCGAAGGACAGCAGTATCTGCTCGTCCTCTTTGTTCAGCGCAGTCAGGCCGATGCAATTCCTGACGGCCATCTCCCAGGCTTCCGATGCATTTGCTGCGGTCCCGTCCTTGAGCAACTCCGCAGCAGTCCTGAAAAAAATCCCTGTCTCGACACCGGACCTGCTTATCCGGTCGAACGCTTCCACCAGCACATCAGACAGGTAAGTAATATGGTTTTCGAACATCTGCAGGAGGTTCTGCAGGCTGCGAAGCTGCTGCGGCCGCCTGCTGCAGTCCCTTGCCAGTATATATCCGAGAAAGCTGCTGGCAAGCAGCACTATCATACTTCCTGCGATCTTAAGAAACACTCCGGTCTGCCCTCCATATCACTTTCATGTCGGTTCCGTCCACGACCTCGGACAATGTGCCGGGGCCTTCCGAGTCGTCGAGCACGATGTACCGTTCAAACACCTTGTCTTCCATAAGCATCAGAACCTCCCTCCTGCTCTTGAGTTCGGATATGTTGTAGCCATGGGCCGTTGTAATTATCCTGACGCCTGCATTGAGTACGCTGTGGACTGCCTCCCTGTCCCCGTCGTTCCCTATTTCATCGGTGATTATCACTTTCGGGGACATGGACCTGATCATCATCTTCATACCGATGCTTTTGGGACAACCGTCCAGGACATCTGTCCTCAGACCCACGTCATTTTGCGGCACACCTCTTACTGAAGCCGCTATCTCGGACCTCTCATCGACTATTGCCACCTTGATGCCCCTGAAACCCAACTCAGGCACACCGTTGCTCACATTCCTTGCAATATCACGAAGGATAGTGGTTTTGCCGCACTGGGGAGGTGATATGATGAGCGTATTGTATATATCGTTGCTGCTTCTGAACAGGTATTTCAGAACCTTTGATGAACAGCCTAATACCTGGTTGGAAATGCGTATGTTCAGTCCCGAGACATCCCTGATATTCCTGACAGATCCGCCATCGAGAACAACCTTTCCGGTTATGCCTACCCGATGTCCTCCCCTGATCGTTATGAATCCGTTCCTGATCTCGTCCTGGTAAGCATATACGGAATTTTCACTCATAAGCTCAAGCGTTGTCCTTATGTCTTCCTGTGTGACTATAAAACTTCCCGCCGGTTTCGGAGAAGGCAGTCCGTCACTGCCGATGAACCATTCCCGAGACCAGTTTTGCAGCACGAGCGGTTTTCCTGCCCGGAGCCGTATCTCCTCAAGAGGTTCCAGTCCGTATATCAGCGCCCCCGAGATCGCCTCGGCGACTCTTCCGGAAATCAGCGGCAGTATGTCTTTCCTGAGGTTGCTCGTTGTCCTGACTGATAATTTGCTGTCGGTATTTTCTTTCATAGCCAGCTCTCCGCATCGACCGTATTCAGACTTGTGACCGGTGACCGGCCCTGCCTGTTTACTAATAATTATTAGGCTTTGTCCACTTTTATGACTTGAAAAGTGCACATAAAAAAACAGGCCCTTCCTTAAGGCCTGTTCCCGATGCTTCAGCACAAGCTGTCTGTTGCTTTGGATGCCGTCATTTCAGAGTGCCGAACCCGGACAGGGGCCAGAACCTGAATACAGCCTTCCCTTCTATCTGGCTGCGGTCTATGGCTCCGAACGTCCTGCTGTCCTTGCTGACCTCCCTGTTGTCGCCCATTACGAAATATTCGTTTTCCCCGAGTTTTAGCGGCATAGGCTGCTCTCTCTGGAAAGTCACTCCCTTTACATATCCTTCCTCGAGTTCAATGCCGTTCAAATATACTTTCCCGTCGCGTATATCCACTTCATCGCCAGGGATCCCTATGACTCTTTTCACCATTCTTATGTTTGTCTTTTTTTCCGGAGGTTTCAGTATGTCTCCCACATCGGTGAAAAATATCCTGACCCTGTCAAGATAGTTCTCCGGATACTTATTCTCAAGAAAGACTATGATATCGCCTCTTGAAGGATCGCCGAAAGCATAGCTGATCTTTTCGACCAGCAGGTGCTGTCCTTCCTGCAGCGTATCCAGCATCGACGTCTGTTTCACCTGCGTTGCTGAAAACACCGCTGTATTCAGCAATGCCACAAGTATGAAAGCCGCCCCGAAAATGACGATCCATTCGAATATTTCCCTCATCACTGCTTTGAAGCTCATACCATTCACCCCAAAAAAATCAAAAGGCGGGCGACTGTCCCCAGGTCCCGCCTGAATCATTCTGATATCTGAGCGCCATATATCCGGCCGCTTCAGTCCTCAGTGTCTTCTTCGCTGTCTGCACAGTCTTCGCAGTCGCAGTCGAATTCGATCTCGATTTCTTTGTTGCAGTGAGGACAAAGGATAGTATTCCCTCTCATGAATGCATCTTCCAGGTCGACCGTCTCTCCGCAATGAGGACACTCCAGTTCGACCACTTCTTCGTCGTCATCGTCATCGTAATACTCTTCTTCATCCTCATCATCCACGCCGTATAAAATGTTCTCTATCTCAGCCAGATCCTCATCTATTTCATCCACCTGCTCGCTGAGCTGCTCCTGGGCTTCTTCGATGTCATCGACAGCCAGGGCCATATCATCCAGCACTTCCAGTATGGCTTTGAGAAGCTTACCCTCATTGGTCGAGGTATCCAGCTTCATCCCGTCTGCCAGCCCCTTCAGATATGCCACTCTTTCCCTCAGATAGTTCATAAGCACCTCCGTGATCAATGATCGGTACAATGACCGGATCCTTGTTTGATATTAGTAATATACTGAATATAATATCTCCAAGTTCAGGAAAATTATTCAAACCATTATGCTCTTTCAAGATATTCTCCGGTCCTTGTGTCGATCCTGATCATATCGCCCTTGTTGACGAACAGCGGCACTTTCACAACAGCGCCGGTCTCAACGGTCGCAGGTTTTGTCGTATTGGTGGCAGTATCTCCCCTGAAACCAGGTTCCGTTTCGATGACCTCGAGTTCTACGAACGTTGGAGGTTCAATGCCGAATACATTGCCCTTGAATGACAGTATCTTTACATTCATGTTTTCCTTGACGAATTTCAGTGAATCACCCACTGTATCGGTTCCCAGAGGCACCTGCTCGTAGGTTTCCATATCCATGAAATAATAAAGATCCCCGTCATTGTACAGGTACTGCATGTCCCTTCTTTCGATATGAGCCTCCGGCATCTTGTCCGTCGGGCTGAATGTCCTTTCTATGGTAGCTCCCGTAATGACGTTTTTGAGTTTCGTCCTGACGAATGCAGCGCCCTTTCCCGGTTTTACGTGCATGAACTCCACGACCTGGAAAACCTGTCCGTCAAGCTCGAATGTTACTCCGTTTCTGAAATCGCCAGCTGTTATCATAAACTCTTACCTCCGTTATCTGCTTAACTTCGATTTGTGCCCATATAATATTAAAATAAAAAACCATGCATTTCAAGGAAAAAATCCTAATTATCAGCGTTGTTTCACAATATGATCATTTCTTTGGGAGATTTCGTCAGTACAAGTGCATTATCGCCGTTTACCACTGC
>JAKOPX010000470.1 GCA_029778665.1 Bacillota bacterium
AAAGGCTTTCCTGATGATCTTTTCATCTTTCATGTCATATTTGCCAAACTTTCTTTTTACAAGGCTCCTGGCCACGTCCGCATCTTCAGCTTTCCAGTCGGCCAGCACCTCGTCTGCGGTCTCTTCCGGGATGCCCTTTGCCAGAAGCTCAAGCTTCAGCATCCTTTTCGACATGGGCTTGAGCTTGCTCCTGTCATATACATATTTTTGCGCGTATAACTGGTTGTTTATATAACCTATGGCCTTGAGCTCATCTATGACCCGCGCTATGCATTCGTTGTCGTAACCTTCGCTCTTCAGCTTGTCCCGGACTTCTTTCTCTGTCCTTATTCTGAGGGTCAGGTATCTTACAGCCCTGGATTTCGCTTCCTGGAAATTTATGGTGTTCCTGATATAATCTATGGTTTTATCGTCGATCTCGGATTTTTCATAAAGATTCAGCGAGAGATAGTCCTTTTCGGAGATATTGAACGCAAACTTCCCGTCTATGAATACCGAAAGCTTGTCCCTGTATTTCCTGTTCTTTTCCACCGATGTTATCTCCAATAACGGCCACCTCCCGCTTTGCCTGCTGAATCGCTTTATTCGATATCGTAGTCCATTTCTTCGGCACCTTCAGTTTCCGCCGCATGTATAGCAGTACTCCTGGCAAACGCCTGCTGGCAGTTCTCCCTTATCTTCATCTCTATCTCTTTTGCCACATCAGGGTTTTCCTTAAGGAACTGTTTCGCATTTTCCCTTCCCTGGCCTATCCTCTGGCCGTTGTAGGAGAACCATGCTCCACTCTTGTTTATGATGTCCATGCTTACACCAACATCGAGTATGCTTCCCTCTTTCGATATGCCGGTGCCGTACATGATATCGAACTCGGCCTCCCTGAAAGGCGGCGCGACCTTGTTTTTGACTATCTTGACCCTTGTCCTGCTCCCTATCACCTCAGTGCCCTGCTTTATGGAATCTATCCTTCTTACATCCATCCTGACCGAGGAGTAGAATTTCAGTGCCCTTCCGCCAGGGGTCGTCTCCGGATTTCCGAACATTACCCCGACCTTCTCCCTGAGCTGGTTGATGAATATCGCTGTGGTCTTAGACTTGCTCACGACGCCGGCAAGCTTCCTGAGGGCCTGGGACATAAGCCTTGCCTGCAGCCCGACGTGAGCGTCCCCCATCTCTCCGTCTATCTCCGCTTTCGGTACCAGTGCTGCGACCGAGTCTATTATGATCACGTCAATGGCACCGCTCCTTACAAGTGCTTCGGCTATTTCGAGCGCCTGCTCTCCTGTGTCCGGCTGGGAAACAATAAGGTTGTCTATATCGACACCGAGGTTCTTGGCATATACGGGGTCCAGTGCATGCTCCGCATCGATGAAAGCAGCATCTCCGCCCATCTTTTGCGCTTCGGCCACTATATGCAGGGCAACGGTCGTCTTACCCGAAGACTCTGGCCCGAATATCTCCACGATCCTTCCCCGGGGAACGCCGCCCACTCCAAGTGCTATATCAAGGCCAATCGCGCCTGTGGGTATCGTTTCGATGTTCAGATGGGCTTCCTCTCCCAGCCTCATGACAGCACCCTTGCCGAACTGCTTTTCTATCTGGCCAAGTGCTATCTCCAACGCCTTCTTTTTTTCCAACATTTGAGCAGACCTCCTTAATCCGAATAAAACGAACACTTGTTCTGATCAAGATTATATATTATTTCTCGGGAATAGTCAATAACAATATAACATATTTTTACATTTTCAATCTCTGCCTGATGTTATTCACCAAATATATCGCTTCCTGTGACCGGAGAATCAGCATCATTATCAAATAAACGACGCATCCTGCGACGATCTCCAGTGCAAGGTACGCCAGCTGCAAAGCTTTCCCGGATGGATAGGGCAGTGTTTCCCGTATGCCCAAAAGCACGGCGCCCATGATCACTGCAGACAGGG
>JAKOPX010000471.1 GCA_029778665.1 Bacillota bacterium
CCTGTCATTCCCTGAATTATCGGCTCCGCCGGCACTTCCGGTGAGAATGCCACTTTGAGTGACGTGATGCCCCTTGTCCTGAGTTCCTTCCTCATCACCTTTGCCAGCGGATCCGTGTACGTCTTGCTGATGTCCGTTATCACAATCCTGGTCGGGTCCAGTTTGTTGCCCATCCCCATGCTGCTTATGACAGGTATGCCCATCTGTTTTGCCATAATCACGATATCGAGCTTGGCGGCGACAGTATCGACAGCATCGATGATATAATCGATCCGGCCGTCAAAGATCTGTCCGGCTGTTTCAGGCAGATAAAAAATCTGATGTGTTTCTACTTCTGCTTCCGGATTTATATCCAGTATCCTTTCCTTCATGACCTCTACCTTGGGCCGGCCTATGGTGCTCCTTGCTGCGTGGATCTGCCTGTTGAGATTAGTGATGCAGACATAGTCGTCGTCAATCAGTATGAACTTTCCGACTCCTCCGCGGGCCAGGCCTTCCACGGCAAAACTCCCTACGCCGCCTATCCCGAAAACTGCCACCCGCGACTGCGCCAGCTTTTTCAGTGCCTCCGGCCCTACAAGCAGTTCGAATCTTGTGAATGCGTGCTGCATTATTGGCTACCATCCTCTATCAGTGTTATGACCCAGTTATCTCCCTGTTTTTCCATCCTTGCTTTCATCAGCTGGCTGAACTGCGAATCCCCGGTCAGTCCGATCACATGAGTGTAGCTGATTTCAGCAGTATTCGCATCTGGCATCGAAATTTCCATCAGGTCACCGAATTTCGCCGCTTTGAGCAGTCCGGCGTACATCGCAGCTTCTTCATGGTTGACGTCTATGTCCGACTTATGTATTTCATCGACGCCAAACTGCACCAGCAGTTTCATCCTCAACACGAAGCCGTCGGCAAGCATCAGCATGGCCCTGGAATAATCCGAATCGGATCCAAGGTATTTGTAGAAAAGTTTGAGCTGCTCAACGGGTTCGCTCCTGTCCTGCCTGTTCCCCTGCATTTCGCCGGAGCCCTCTGTTTCACCTGATACTGCCTCTTCCCTGATTCCGTTATCAGGTCCTGTATTTCCCGTCGCTGAAATCTCGGTGCCATCGGGGTTCAGAATCAGATCCCTTTCGATATCGTAAAGCACTTCCGACCGTACTGGCTCTGCGCCGGTATTGCCGGATGGCCTCGCATTCTGTATCAGTTTCATCACGTTTTGGGAATGCCATCCCTCGAATGCATAGTCATAAATATAACCCGCAGGATTGTTTTTCCCTATAAGTGAGTTATCAGGCTTCCTGCTCCCCCGGATGAGGAATTCGGTATTTATGCAGTCAAATACCTCAACCAGGCTGTCTTCAGGATACACGCCCGATCTGGGCGATCCCGAGAAACTGTATGCCAGTTTGCTGAAATCCCTGTTGAAATGCATACTGCCGTATTTTGCAGGGTATGAGAACAGCTTCTTGACCGACAGGTCGTTCAGATCGACCAGGTAGAAAGAAGACTGGATATACCGGTCTAACTGCGCTCCGTTTACCATCAGGTAAAGCTGTCCATGCACGGGATTCAGAAGCGCCTGCCCGACCGCATACGGTCTGTTTTCCGCGGAAACGGGCCCCTGCTCCGCTGCGTCTTCCTGCTGCGAACCGCCCCGGCCAGCATCTCCCCTTTTTTCATAGATGCCGGCAAGTTCGGGTATTTGATCCTGGTCAAGCTCATTTTCGAAGCTGATGCCGTCCCTGTAATATTTCAGCCTGAGGAACGTCTTATTGTCCTCGCTCTCACAAAGCATTATTTCAAGGTCATATTCAGGGGTATTATATCTTACGGTAACGCTTTCGCTGAAGATAAGCCGGCTTTCTCCCTCGTTTCCCCCGGCACCGTTCTCTTCATTTCCATGGCCTTCTTCAGAGTCCTCCCCATCTCCAATGGAAAGGCCGGGATCAGGAACTGTCCCAATGTCGCTCCCCGCCTGATCAGGCATGTTTTCCTGCTGGCGGGAAGCCTGCTTCACATGATCCAGCAGCCGCGTATCGAAATATATGATTGCTGCCGCCAGCATCAGGACGGCAACAATAAGAACGATCAACTGCCTTTTTGCCTTCAAATCGACCACCTGAGTCTTTCCGGCTGCATCAGCCATTGTTATCCTTCAGGACAAAATATCCATCCGTTCTATATTATGTTTATATTATACAGTAAGATTTATTCACACGCAAACAGTCGGCTTTCCACGATTTTCTTGGCTATGTAGGTTTGTCAAACATGTGTTACACCTTGCTGAAAAAAATTCTGCAGCGCCTGCTTAGGTGAAATCCAGCCAAGAGGACGCATCGGGAAGTTATTGTATTTCCAATTGTGTATGTAAAGCTGCTTCTTGAAATCTTCAAATGAATGGAACTTATGCACTGCATAGAACCGCTCATTATCCTTGCGATGGCTGCGTTCTACTTTACCGTTGTGTCTCGGTGTGAACGGACGGATCAGTCTGTGTTCGATCCCCAGTTTCTTAAGTTCTGCCTCAAATAATGTTGGAGTGTTCTTGCGGGAAAAACGGTTCGTGAATTCCGGACCGTTATCTGTCTGGACGCACTCCACTTTGAATTTGAATGCTTTAAGCATGTTCCTGAGGAAAAGTGTTGACGAGTAAGTGGATGCTTCCTCAAAAGCCTCAACATATCTGAAGCGTGAATATTCGTCCAGGGCAGTGTA
>JAKOPX010000472.1 GCA_029778665.1 Bacillota bacterium
CCGCTGCAGTTTCCTGCGCTGGCTGTTGCCGCTTTCGAGTATGGCAAGGGCTTCTTCACAACAGGCTTCCTTGACTGCTTCCGGGATTTCAGTGTCCGGATACCGGGGGAAAGCAAGAGGCTGATGCAGGTCCGTTTTCCTGCCCCTGAGCGGCATGCGGTCTATGCTTCGGGTCGCTTGCCGGAGGGCTTTTTCTTTTGTGCTTTCGTCTGCTTGCTCCCAGACTTCGGCATGGAGGCGTCTGCCGAAGTATTCGTTTGCGTATTCGATTGTGCAGTAGCTTCCTGACATTTTTCCTCCGCCTCCTTCTCGGCTTTTTCTGCCTGCTCCCTGCGCATGCGGTTAAACCCAGTTATGTCAACTGCCATAATATCACCTCAAAATACAAGAGAGGGCGCAAAGGCCCTCTCACTATGCTATTAGTGTGTCTTTGCTGGTCACATTGCTTATGCTGCAACCCATAATCGTACGGCCGGTAATAGTAAGGGTACAGGTGTCGTCTTTCGCCCATGTGCCAGTATATTCGATGTCTACATACCCTACTCCGTTTTCCAGCTCTACGCTGCTCCTATTATCGGCAATGGCCGCAGTACCACTACCGGTATTCGTCACTGCTGCGCTAAAGGATCCTGTAAACCACTGATGAACATCTCCGTCTGCTGATGCTTTAAGTTCAACCTTCACCCGACGGACAAATTTACTATCGGCGCTAATGGCTTTATTGACCTCCGCCGCAGAGCTGCCCAGGGTAGCCGGAGAAACAACTAGCACCATTTCTCCGGCCATAGCCCTCTCTACTCCAATCAAGTAGTCGTAAAACTCGTTCGGGGTGTAGGTAAACCTCTTCAGGTAGTCAAGGTATCTCATCTCATCACCTCCTTAATTCTAAGATACGGCAGCAAGGCGGTGTTTGAACTGCACTATCCTGACATTCTTAGGCTCATATACACGCTCCCAGTTCCTGTAGTCGGCCAGTTCTGTGTTGCTCGGAGTAGGACCAGACACCTGTTTATTCTGGAAGGCCACTCCCCTCGGATGGAGGATGAAGTGCCTTCTGTGGATGAGAATATCGTCGCCGGCAAGAGCATCCCTTGCGGTCTCTACCGGTACAGGAGCTCCGCCTTCGCCCCATCCAAATGCGCCAGCGCCGAAGATATAGGTTGTGTATACTCCGTTGGATACCGGCAGGCCGTCATCCACTACAACAGGCTTACCGAGGAAGGTCCTAACTGCAGGCTTGCCCTCAGAAGGAGGAATGGTATCAATCAGGTCATCCTTCGTAAGTTTTGCTACCGTTGCGGAGTGCATTGCAAAACCGGTCAGCTTATCTGCGTTGTCGCCCAGTTTGTAGATTGCATCGACGGCAGTCTTAGCATCAATTACAGCTGCAGCTCCATTTTCTAAGGAAATGTCGTGCTGGTTTGCGTCCATTCCAGTTGTGGCATGACTGAAGATGCCGTTAAGGATGCTAATGAGAGTCACCTGAAAGTCTCTCGCCCAGTACGCAGCGACAAGATCGCCTATTGCGGCCATCGGGTCATCACCGGACAGGGCTTTTGCTAGGTCGTTTACGCTCCATGCGTCACCCCTCGCCAGTAACGTGGCAACGTCTTTTGCGCC
>JAKOPX010000473.1 GCA_029778665.1 Bacillota bacterium
GGAGTGTCCCCATTCCTTAAAAAACAAAGCCCGCACGTCCGTCGTGCGGGCTTTTATCATCGATTCAGTTATTCTGTCAAAAGTAATCCGTTTGGGGATCCACTCATCTCCGCTCCCTCTATCCCTGCCCGGCTCCTCTGTCCCTGTCCGCTTCCCGGCTTATGCTCATCTCCCGTCCCCGTATTCTTCCTTCATCCGTCAATCCCTGCCGAACTGCTCCTTGATCCTGTACCCGAGAACCATCAGGCTGTCGCTGAGGTGGACATTTTCTATCACAACGTCGTACGGGAGTTTCAGATCCATCGGCGAGAAATTCCACAGTCCGCGTACACCCAGCCGTGCAACTCTCTCGGCTATTTCGCGGGTCGCTTCATACGGTACCGTCAGCATCGCTATATCTACATGGTTGCGGCTTACGAAATCCTCAAGGTCCTTCATGTCCATGACTTCGATGCCGTTCATTTTCTTCCCGATCAGTTTGGGATCGATATCGAATATCCCGATCGTTTTGAAACCTCTTTTTTCAAAATTCCCGTAATGGGCCAGCGCCTGTCCCATGTTGCCTGCGCCGATGATTATGCAGTTGAACTGCTTGTCAACCCCCAGTATTTTCGATATTTCTTTAAAAAGAGCTTCTACATTGTATCCGTAGCCCTGCTGTCCGAATCCGCCGAAACAGTTGAGATCCTGTCTTATCTGGGATGCAGTTATGCCCATCCTTTTGCTGAGCTCTTTGGATGAGATCCTGGTTATATCCATCTTCAACAGATCAGACAAATACCTGTAATACCTGGGAAGCCTCTTGATGACCGCTATGGACACGTTCTTCTTCTGAGCCATGGGTAGCCTCCTTCCCTTTGATTCATGACATCCCCATTTTCGATTATATTTCTTTGATATTTTTTTGTCAATATTGCCGCAAAGCGCGTATTCTGCTAGAATTATTTGCGGTGCTGAACATGATAATATTGTCATGCAATAATATAAATTTTTCATATGGAACGGACATTATCCTGGACAACGTTTCCTTCAGGCTGCAGCAGGGCGAGAAAGCAGGCCTGGTCGGAGTCAACGGCGCAGGCAAGTCCACCCTGTTCAAAATCATAACCGGGCAGCTGAAACAGGATTCGGGAGATGTCTTCATATCCAGGGATCTGAGGATCGGGTATCTTGAACAGAGTTCCGGACTTGAATCGGACAATACGATATGGGATGAAATGCTCATCCCGTTTTTGCCGCTGATTTCGGCGGAAAAACGTCTCAAGCAGCTGGAAACGGACATGTCCGGCGAAAAGGACGAAACACGCCTTGATTCCATGATGAAGGAATATGACAGGCTGCTGGAGCGATTTTCCCGCGAAGGCGGGTATGAGTACAACAGTCGCATCAGGGGCGTTCTGAAAGGGCTGGGTTTCGACGAGTCCCAGTTCTGCCTGCGGATAAAAGCGCTGAGCGGCGGCCAGAAAACGCGCCTCGCGCTGGCAAGGCTGCTGCTGGAAGAGCCTGACCTCCTGCTGCTGGACGAGCCGACGAACCACCTGGATATATCGGCGATCGAATGGCTCGAGGATTTCCTCAAAAACTACAGGAAGTCCCTTATCGTAATATCGCATGACAGGTACTTCCTCGATACTGTGACCACAAAAACCATCGAAATTGAAAACAGCAAATGCACCACATATGAAAAGAATTACTCAGGTTATGCCGAACAGAAAGCCAGGGACCGGGAAATACAGCAGAAGCATTATGAACAGCAGCAAAGAGAAATAGCCCGCATAGAGGCATTCATAGAGAAACAGCGGCAGTGGAACAGGGAGCGGAACATCATAGCAGCCGAAAGCCGCCAGAAAGCCCTTGACAGGATGGAAAAGATCGAGGCTCCGGACAAACTGCCCGAAAGCATAAACTTCAGGTTGCAGAGCAGCAGGGCCAGCGGCAACGACGTCCTTTCAGTCAACAGCCTGTCCAAAAGCTATCCCGGCAGGGAACTGTTCCGGGACATCAGCTTTGAAGTGAAAAAGAGCGAAAGGGTATTCATCGTAGGCCCCAACGGCTGCGGCAAGTCCACGCTGCTGAAAATACTCGCGGGAAAACTCCGCCAGGACAGCGGCAGCTTCAGGTACGGACACAACATCATACTTGGATATTACGACCAGGAGCTTGAAGAACTGGACGAGAAAAACACGGTCCTCGAAGAAGTCTGGAACGGCAATGACAGGCTCACCCATACACAGATACGCAACGTACTGGCCCAGTTCCTGTTCACGGGCGACGATGTCTACAAAAGCATCAGCGTCCTCAGCGGCGGCGAAAAAAGCAGGGTGGCGCTGGCAAAGCTGATGCTGTCGGGCGCGAACCTGCTGATTCTCGACGAGCCGACAAACCACCTGGATATTAACTCAAGGGAAGCCCTCGAGGAAGCGCTGCTTTCCTATGACGGAACGATCATCGCCGTATCACATGACCGCTATTTCATGCGCAAGCTGGCCACGAGGGTCATTGAAATGGCAAGCGGCTCCATTGCGGATTACGGCGGGGGTTATGCCTTCTATCTCGAGCATCGCAGAGCCGCGGCATCAGACCAGGCCGCGGACAGGCAAAAGACGGTCACCGCCTCTAAGCTCGAACACCTTGAGAGCAAGGAGGAACGCGCCAGAAAGCGAAAACTCAAAAAAATGCTGGCAGAGTGTGAAGGTGAGATCAACAGGACAGAAGCCAGGCTTGCCGCCATATCCGAGGAGATGTCACGCGAGGACGCCCTGAGCGACCATGTTTTGCTTGCCGCCCTGCACAGCGAGCAGACAGAACTCGAGAGAAGGCTGGAAGAGCTTTACCGGCAGTGGGCCGACCTCGCGGAACAGTGCGGGGAAGGAGACTGATCCATCATTTAAAATAGTCATCTATCCCCTTCTTTATCGCTTTGGCTATAAGCGTCTGGTATTCATCCGTAGCCAGTTTGCGCTCTTCTTCAGCATTTGAGAGGAACCCGGTTTCAACGATGACAGTCGGCGTTTTCAGGTTCTTCGTTATCACTATGGGCGGCTTTACCTGCGGTTCACGCTTGTTGTTCTTATCCACGTTCTCCCTAAGAGACTTCTGGATGCATTCAGCAAGCTTCTTGCTTTCCGGAGATTCGCCCGGGTAGAAGGTCTGCGCCCCGTAATACCTCGGGTCCGTAAAGCTGTTGGCATGGATGCTCACCACGATGTCCGCCCCGCTGTTGTCCATTATTTCCTTCCTTCTGGTCAGGTCCTGGAGCCTCTTGTAATATATGTCCGTGGTCCCTTCCTTGTAGACGAGCTTATCTTCCTCGCGCGTCATGATCACATTGTAATTGTCCTCTTCCAGCAACTGCTTGACTTTGAAGGCGATCTGCAGGTTGAGATCCTTCTCCTTGAGGCCGCTGTAACTGCTTATTTTCCCAGGATCCTCTCCTCCATGTCCCGCGTCCACGATGACCGTCCTTTTGGCAGCGGCCCTGTCGGCAGTCATGGCAGCCTGCGAATCCACATCCATGTTCAGGCTGTATATGGCCAGCAGCAGCGCAAAAATGAGTCCTATGAGAATCAAGTTGGATTTTCGCATTACAATTATCATAAAACCCGTCCCCCTATTCAGATTCAATATAAGCATATTCGGGGACGGGTTGGACATATTACAGCTCTATTAAGCCCGTTTCAGCCATCGTCAGGCCTTGTCCGTATCCATGGCCTTGTCATCCGGGGCTGTTTCCGTATCCGGGCTTATATCTTCACCCGGTGTTTTATCCGTTTCCCGGGCTTTTGCAGTATTCACGGCTTTATCCGTGCTCCGGGCTTTGCCGGTGCTCTTCTTTTTCTTCTTCCTGGGTTTGGTCTCGTTAAGCGAAGGATTCCACGGGCTCTTCGTAAAGCCCTTCTCCTGGACCGGCTTCTTCCCGAAGATCTTCTCCCTGATGCTGAACCCATAATAGCCTGCCAGGTAACCCAGCGCAGTAACTACAGGAACAAGCAGTATCGCTGCAAAGTAAGAGAAAGCAGCGTCATTGCACCACTTCACGACAAAAATGAGAGGGCCGAAAAGGCCGTTGAGCACCACTCTCTTGATGTTTTCAGCCAATTCATCCTGGAACCTGACCAGAAGTTTCAGCACCGCTGTGACCACCGCCAGCGGAACGGCGCCGATCAGGCCGTAGACCATGCCCCTGAGCGGATTCGGTTTCAGGTTGTAGATCGGCTTTTTTTCCTTTATGGCAAGCTCCTTCTGGTCGACATATATCATGTAAAACAGGAAAATGAACATCAGGATACTGTACCACGGCAGCCATGCAAGGAACGCTTCCCTTGTTTTCGTCAGCCCGAGCAGCGGGTACAGGAAAACTATGAAAACAAGATCTGCTACCAGGTAAGTGTATAGGACTCTCAGGCTCTTGTTGATATACTTTTTCATAGACATTCTCCCGTCACTTGTCTTTTCGTCTGTCCTTAAGATATACGCTTCCAACTATGGATTTGGCTTTCTTTTTCAGTTCCGCGGCTACCTCTCCGACCTCGAGATGGTTTTGGAATTCCCTGTATTCATTGGATACTACGGCTATGGACAGCGTCATTATGGGGTACTGGGTGACCTGCCCCCTTCTGTTCACGGTGCTGATGAAACCCGCGCGCTTGTCCACATCGGAATAAAGCTCGGGGACCCTCTCGTCGAATTCCTTTATTATGTTTTCACAAAGCACGTCCACATGCCCGGGGTCGGTGATAACCACAAAATCGTCTCCGCCTACGTGCCCGATGAAATCATTTTTCGAACCGAAGGCCCTGACATTGTCCATCAGTATGTCGGCTATCAGCTTGATGGCCCTGTCGCCGTGGGAGAATCCGTATACGTCATTATAGGCTTTGAAATTGTCCACATCGAGATAAAGTACGGAAAATATCATCCCCCTGGCGATCCTGTGGTTGATCTCGGACTGTATTTCAAGGTTGCCAGGCAGCCCCGTCAGCGGATTCGCCAGCCTGTTCCTGTCGATCCTCAGGAGGGTGTTCCTGACCCTGCTGACCAGCTCGCGCGGGTTGAACGGCTTGGTGATGTAATCGTCGGCCCCCAGCTCCAGGCCGGCAAGCTTGTCCTCTTCATTTCTCTGGGCCGTCAGCATGATGATAGGTATAAGGTTGTTGCTCTCATCCTTCCTGAGCAGTTTGCATACTTCAAAACCGTCGATTCCCGGCATCACGACATCAAGAAGCACAAGATCGGGTTTTTCGGTTGCCACCATTTTTATACCGTCGACGCCATTGTTTGCTGAAACGACCTCGTACCCATGTTTTGTCAGTATATCTGTGGTCAGTCTTACCATCAGTTCCGTATCATCGATTACAAGTATTTTTTTCTTAAACATAGCGCTCCCCGACAAAACACTTTTCAGCTGACAGCCATATTGCTCCAATTATATAATATCACTTTTGACACACAATACAATAGAAGCTGTCAATGTTTGCGGCAGGTGAAGTTACCTGGATGACAAACTCACGCGCATTTGAAAATAACGGAAGGCCTGGATACAGGAACTTCCGTTATCTTGTTGGAGGCGCCACCCGGATTTGAACCGGGGAATAAGGGTTTTGCAGACCCGTGCCTTACCACTTGGCTATGGCGCCGTTTCACTATGAACAGTTGGATGACCACTTTATGATAACACGAATGAGGGTCGATGTCAACACCTGCAGGACCGGCTTAAAGGCCCGGCTTGCCACAAAAAAAGCGCCTTTGCGCGCCTTTCTCTCTGGAGCGGGATACGAGATTCGAACCCGCGACTTTCACCTTGGCAAGGTGACACTCTACCACTGAGTTAATCCCGCATGTATACATCCCTACAGGTAAATCATGGTGCCCAGAGCCGGAATCGAACCAGCGACACGAGGATTTTCAGTCCTCTGCTCTACCAACTGAGCTATCTGGGCATATAATACAGATAACAAAAAGCTTTGTCATCTGTATAAGGGGTGAGTGATGAAACTGGCGACCCGGAAGGGACTCGAACCCTCGGCCTCTAGCGTGACAGGCTAGCGTTCTAACCGACTGAACTACCGGGCCACGTATATGTCGCTCTCCGATATCAGGATCTCCGCTCCGGCAGCCGTCAGACTGTCCAGGAGGGAAATCACTGGTGGGCACTATAGGGCTCGAACCTATGACCCCCTGCTTGTAAGGCAGGTGCTCTCCCAGCTGAGCTAAGCGCCC